>CAJPSL010000077.1 GCA_905373315.1 Candidatus Saccharimonadota bacterium | reverse complement strand
TTTTGCCTGATATTGCCATGTGGCCATTCGTTGGGTTGGGCGGTGTTTTTGTAGCCACACAACTACCCGCAATAACCCCAGATCAGAGAACGACTCTGGCCAGAACCATACTGAAAGCGCAAACAAAGCCCCCAGACCAAGTTCTAACAAAAGTTCAGTATAGCCAATGTTCGCCTTACAGTACCGACATTTGCCACCAAACCGTAGCCAGCTGACAACTGGAATTAGATCCTTCCAGATTAACTCATGGTGGCACGACAGACACTGTGAACGGTCTTGTTTGAGTTTTTTGCCAACGAGAGGCTTGAGTTTTTTCCACTCGGCGGCATCTATTTTTTCACCAGCAGCCTTGTCTTGTTTGAGCTGCCAGGCGCGCAGTCGCCACACTTGCGCCCCAGCAAAGCTACCCAAGACCGCCCCTAACAATCCAATCCCTACGGTCATCATGATCATAATACAACTGTCCATACCTCTTATGGTAGCAGAAATAGTAAAAAAAAGCAGCCTCTGTTGATGACGAGGCTGCTGTAATTGATCTGATTCTTAAGCACCGCTGTCTTGGCAGAAGTGAGTTGGGCCACCTTCAAGGAGCACCACGACCGCAAACTGCCGTGAAGTACCAGGTTCTAATTCCTGTTTCTCCTTAGAGCTTTCACCACATTTCATGCCAGTAACAACCTGAATTTCGGTGTCGCTAACAGTAACTGAATTCTTTTTACTGTCAACTGACACGTGATCTTTGTTGGTGTATTTTGACAGATCTGTACCCAAAAATGATCGGAGTTTCTCAGTGCCTGGCCACGCGCCACGGTTAGCATTGGAGTAGTTAGTCACCGCTGTCGCAACCAGGCTCAAATCGTTTTTACGAGCCGTATCACGTTGGTTACGGTTTAGTACCGGCACGGCGATGAAGACCATCAGGAATATCAGTGCTGCAATACCCAGAACCAATACCACTTCTATGATCGTAAAGCCTTTTTTATCTTGTGTGTTGATCATAAAGTTTCCACCTTTCTATGATCTATTACTAATGTTAGCGATGGTGCTTATCCTTATAATACACGGTAACTGGCACGTTGTCTAGATTCCTACGTTGTTGACCAGGCTATAGATTGGGAACAGAATAGCCCCCACCATACCAGCCGCGACAATAGCCAAGAACACCATCAATACCGGCTCAATGGCAGTCGATATGGCTTTAATCTCCTCGTCAAGCTCATTTTCGTAAATTTGAGCCGTCTTGCCCATCATTTCATCAACCTTACCTGATTGCTCTCCAATTTTGATCATATGAGGCACCATTTCCAAGATATATTCCTCACTTTTCAGCGACAGAGACAGCGCCTTTCCGCCCTTCACTTTGTCAGCGGCACGCATGATTTCCTCGCTCACGATGACGTTATTGACGCCGTCCGCAGCGATCTTCAGCATATCAAGCATTGGCACACCAGTTGATAACAGGGTCTGCCCTGTTCGAGTAAACCGCGCCATGTATAGTTTGCGGAACATACCTTTAAACAGCGGCACATTGAGCTTAAATTTGTCCTTCATATGAATACCCGCCTCTGTTCGCAAGTACTGCACGAAGAAGTAGATACCAAATCCCAGTAGAATAGCTAACAGCCACCAGAAATTGATGAAGAAATCAGCGATACTGACCATCAGTTGCGTCAAAATCGGCAATTCTCGCCCAACGTCTTTATAGAGGCCTTTGACTTGTGGTACGACCGAAACTGTCATAAACCCAACCACCATAACGATCACCGCCAGCACAATGGATGGATAGGTTAAAGCACCTTTAACCTTACGCAGCATCGCAGCGTCTTTCTCCTGCTGGTTCGCTACTCGTTTCAAGGCTTCATCTAACGTTCCGGAGGCCTCACCTGCTGAAACTAAGGCAATGAATAGCTTATCAAACACTTCAGGGTGTTTCGAAAAGGCATCAGACAACTGCTTACCACCCTCAATATCAGCGATCACTTCCTGAACGATGCCCTGCATGCGCTTATTGGACGTTTGTTCTAACACCGTACGCATACTTTGCGACAAAGGCAACCCCGCACCAATCAACGTCGATAACTGACGCGTGAACAATATCTTGTCTTTGGACGTGATACGCCCCAGTATCCTATCGATAACGTTTGACCTATCGTCCTCAAGCTCAATTTTTAATGGCACAAAGCCTTGATCGGTCAACAGGCGGGCAGCCGCATGTTCACTCTCAGCCTGAACGACTGATTTGACTATTTTATTACTGGCGCTATCCCTGGCTTCGTAGGCGTATTTTTTCATATATTATCCTCGCAACAACCTTTCTAGTTCCGTTAGATCAACTGCGAATTCGCGTGCGCTATCATAGGTAATCGTACCATTTTGCACCAGATTTGCCAGAGTTCGGTCCATGGTCTGCATGCCCTGCTCGGCACCAGTCTGAATCACCGCGTCTAGCTGGTGAGATTTGCCTTCACGGATGATGTTACGCACTGCTGGGTTAGCAATGAGGATTTCTGCCGCCACCACAC
>CAJPSL010000076.1 GCA_905373315.1 Candidatus Saccharimonadota bacterium | reverse complement strand
TGGGCGGTTCATGGCTGGTGTGGGTGTGGTGAACGGAGCGCCAAGACTGTTTTGGGGTGATGTTCGGTCGTACAACAATCCTAAATTTACGGAAACTGACATTAGCACGCAACATTTGGCGCAGTATGATGTAGCGACGACCAAGCATCAATTTGCTATTGCTGAGTGGGACTTTGCGGGTCGCTATGTGCTACTCAAACACATCTATACACCAGAGGGTTCTGACAGTAAGATTCAGTGGCTGCGCTTTGATAGAGATAATCCAAAAGAGATGATTGATGTGACGAATATTGCCAGCGTGGATATTTTGGATGCACATTTTATCGGCACTAATGGCAATGAGCTATATGTCTTGCAAAATGGCGGTCATGTGCGCCAGATGAATGTGGCTGGCGCTTCCCTGTCGCGTCCAGTGTTGTCTGGTGTTCAGTCGTTTGTATTGTACGGCAGTGAGACGATCGCTTATGTTGGTACTGAAGCAAATGTCAAAGTGGCTGGTGTGTGGAAAAAAGGTTGGGAGCAGTCGCGAATCATGTATCGGGCTGCTTCAGCGCAAACTGATGATGTGGTAAAAATCAAGGCCTCAAAATATTTCAACAAGGATACCGTGGTTGTGACGGTCAATGACACGGCACAGATCTATCGCGGTGATCTGCGTCCACCAACCGAAGATTCAGAGGCGGTAAAGAAGTTTTTGAATTCGGTGAAAAAGGTGGCGTTTGGACGGACCATCAAAGACCTGACGCTGAACAGCGACGGGCGTATGGTGATTATCAAAGACGAAACCGGCTTTGTGAATTATGACATTGAGCGAGAAACCATTTCACCAGTCATCGCGCTTGATGCACCAAGTGAGCTCAAATGGTTGGATGAGTTCTATGTCTGGCGACGTAACGCGAGTGGCAACTTGGTGATTCAGGAGTTTGACGGCACCAATGCGCACACACTAACCCCAGTGGCTACTGGTTACGATGCAGCGCTGTCCCCTGACGGTAAATATCTCTACTCGTTTGTTAGTGATGGCGACAAATTGATCCTCAGTCGTTTGAAGATGACAACAGAATCATAAACTCAAGGAGGTAATTTTCCGGTTATCGAGCGCCAAAGATACGCTCCAAGACGGTTGGCGATGGATTGCCTGGTATTTGCCCTGTTGCGTTGTTTTCAGCAGCAGCAGAAGCGGTGTTGGGGTCTGGGCTGATTTGATCAGCATAGACCAACAGACGCTTGTCGGCAGTGCCAACAGGAACGCAACTGACCAGTGTCAACATTGGTTTTTGGGTGCCAGTTTGGATTTTTGATACCTCGTTTGGCTTGACGACTTCTGAACCAGTGATTTTATAGGTGTATCGTTTGCCTTCATAGTTAAGATATATGACGTCGTCTTTTTGAAGTTTTTCGTTTTGGGCGAAGATGAATTTATATCCTCCGGCAGCAAAGGCGTCATTGCTTGAATGGCCGGCCAAGACGACATTTCCCGCCTGCCCTGGCAATGCGCTGGCTCCAGACACGGCAAAGTGCGCTACGCCTTTTTCCATGGCTTTGCGCTGTGATTGTACATCTGGTGCGGCACCGTACACCACGGGCGCATCAACATTAATCTTCGGAATAATAATCTTTGGTTCAGCACTGACTTTGGTGTCAATGCTTGGGTCGACGATGATGTTTTGCGGCTCAATATTACCGGGGCTGGTATAGGCTGCAACAGTACCCAAAATGACTCGGTTGTATTGCAGGAAGACAAAGGCCAACATGACCATGGTTCCGGCTAGAGCTGGGATGAAATGTCGAGAATTGCGCACTTTTTTGGCGGAGTCGTTGACGGTATTGCGAATTTTAGAGCGCAGATCGCGGATGGCTTGCTGCTGTGGCGACAAGGTATCTGCTGTCTCTGGAGCGCTGGCTTGCGACTGCTGAGCTGGAGACTGTTGGGTGTTCAGGTGATTGGCATAATACCGTTCGTAGTACATCTGATAATATTTTTGCCAGGCACTGTGGTATTGCTGCCACTGATCCGGCGTGGCTTGCGGTGTGCTGTTGGCTAGTTGAGTGGGCTGGCTGGTGGTTGCGGCGGTCGTGCCAGTAGGCGGTGCAGTGTTGAGGCGGTGGCTCTGTGGTTCGGTCTGTGAAACTGGTTTGACTACTGGTGTAGCGGCTTGTGACTGAGGTTGCGGTTGCAGCGCTGGCTCTTGTGGGGTTGTGTTGGCTGGTGCGGGCGTGGTGTGTGGCGCAGCATCAGACGAATTGCCAGTGTAAATCGAGTTGATTTGCCCGCGGATAACATCAGCAGCAGCATTGCGCGTTGATGATTGGTCGCGTGCTGGCGGTTGGAATGGTCGTGGACTTCCGGGGTTCATACTTATGTTTAATGATACAGGAAAATCATCAAAAAAACAAAAATATGCCCTTGTCGAGGGCGAGGATGGCGTGATATAATAACCAGTAGTTTTGGAGCGTTCTCTTGTGCCGCGGTGGCGGAATTGGTAGACGCGCTAGACTCAAAATCTGGTGAGCATTAGCTCGTGCCGGTTCAAGTCCGGCCCG
>CAJPSL010000075.1 GCA_905373315.1 Candidatus Saccharimonadota bacterium | reverse complement strand
AATGTCGACAATTTCTATATGAAAAAAATCATGGCCGTTGCCGAGGCGCATGGCTTTAGTGTGCGAACGCCTGTTAAGAAACTGTCTGATGAAGCTAAACAGACAATTTTGTATGGGACAGGGGCGCAAAAGTATCGCATCGAGCTTGGCAATGGTCGGCATTATGACACAACCTACGAAGGCGTCATCCCGAACCTGGAGCGTCGGCACCGTGAGACTGACAGTGAATTTATGCGCAAAGATATTGAACGATTTATGCGCGAGCGGGCATGCTATGTCTGCAAGGGCGCTCGCCTCAAGCCAGTAGTCTTGGCAGTGACAGTTCACGGGCTCAATATTGTTGATGTTTGTGACTTGGGTGTTGATGATGCGTTGGACTTATTTACACACAAGCTCAAATTGACAGAGCAGGAAACGATGATTGCGCGGCTGATATTAAAGGAGATCAAGGCACGGCTTGGATTTATGAGTAATGTCGGTTTGAACTATCTGGAGCTGGGACGAGCGGCTAACACTTTGAGTGGTGGAGAGGCTCAGCGCATTCGACTAGCGACGCAAATCGGTTCGGGTTTACAGGGTGTCCTGTATGTCCTGGATGAACCGTCCATTGGCCTGCATCAGCGAGATAATGATAGGCTTATTGATACCCTGAAGCGCTTGCGTGATCTTGGTAATACGGTGCTGGTAGTGGAGCATGATGAAGATACCATTCGCCAAAGTGACTTTTTGGTCGACATGGGACCGGGGGCTGGCTCAAAGGGTGGACAAATTGTTGCCATGGGAGCGCCTGAGGAAGTAGCGAAAAATCCAGACAGTATCACTGGTCGGTACCTGAGTGGTGCAGAGAAAATTGCAGTACCAAAAAAGCGTAGGAAGCCAAACCAGGATCAGCAGCTCATAGTGCGTGGTGCTCGGGAAAATAATTTGAAGAATATCGATGTGGCGTTCCCATTGGGATTGATGACAGTGGTGTCTGGTGTGTCTGGTAGTGGCAAATCAACCTTGGTCAATGATATTGTGGCGAGGGAGTTAGCAGCTCGCCTTAACCGATCACAAGTGGTGCCAGGCAAGCACGACCGCATCGAAGGCATTAAACTGTTAGACAAAGCGATTGTGATTGACCAGTCACCAATTGGTCGCACACCGCGTTCCAACCCAGCCACCTACACGGGTATTTTTACGCCAATTCGTGAATTATTTGCTGCCACGCCAGAAGCTAACGTTCGTGGCTACAAGGCGGGTCGGTTTAGTTTTAACGTCAAGGGCGGTCGCTGTGAAAATTGTCAGGGTGATGGCGTGATAAAGATTGAAATGCACTTTTTGCCAGACGTGTATGTGATGTGTGACGAATGTAAGGGCAAGCGGTACAACCGTGAGGCGCTAGAAATTACCTATAAAGACCGCACCATCTCTGATGTATTAGAAATGACAGTGGAACAAGCTGCCGAATTCTTTGACAGTATCCCATCTATTCATCGGAAGCTTGAGACGTTAGTGGAGGTTGGTCTGGGCTATATTCGTTTGGGCCAGCCAGCAACCACCTTCTCTGGTGGGGAAGCGCAGCGCATCAAATTAGCGACTGAATTATCAAAACGATCAACAGGCAAAACTATGTATATTTTGGATGAGCCAACCACTGGGCTGCATTCGGCTGACGTTAAGCGATTGTTGGGCATTTTGCACAAGCTTGTCGAAGGCGGAAATAGCATGATTGTGATTGAACATAATTTGGACGTCATCAAGTCAGCAGACTGGATCATTGATATGGGTCCAGAAGGTGGTATGGGCGGTGGGACGGTTGTTGCTAGCGGAACACCAGAAGACATTACCAAGAACACAGAGTCATTTACCGGCAAGTATCTCAAGCCATTGCTCAAATAAAATGACCCCTTACAAGTTAAGCTAATTATTTGCGCTTTTTAGTAGCCGACTTCGGCTGTTTGTTCTTTGAAAACAGAACAGACAATTGTTTTTTGAAGGCCGCTTTGGTTGATTCTTGCTTGAGCGCGTGAATAATCATTGGCAAGACTGACAGGAAAATGATGATCAGGGCAGCGACCTCAACGTTAATGCCAGCTTCAGTCAGTGCCTTACCAGCAAAGAATCCCAGGTAGGTGAACAGCGAAGCCCATAAAATGCCGCCAATGATATTAAACAATAAGAAAGTTCGATAATGCATCTTGCCTGCGCCGGCTACGATTGGGGCGAAGGTGCGGACAATGGGCACAAATCGCGCCAAGATGACTGTGATGGCGCCATGTTTTTCATAAAACTTCTCAGCTTGGATGAGATATTTGCGTTTGAACAAGCGTGAGTTTTTCCGCTCAAACAGTTTTCGGCCCACCTTGTGGCCAAAGGTGTAACCAACTGAATCTCCGGCAATGGCCGCGATGATAAGTAAAAGCACGAATATCGAAATGTCGATTGGCAAAATGTGTTGTTGTACCATATAACCAGCAGTGAATAGTAGGCTATCGCCAGGGAAAATAAACCCAAACAATAGACCTGACTCGGCAAATACAACAAATAAAACGGCGATAATGCCAAAGTGAACAATAAAATCTACAAAAGCGTGCATCATGGATAATCATTATAGGACAAAACCAACGCAAAAACTATTACAGCTGCGGC
>CAJPSL010000074.1 GCA_905373315.1 Candidatus Saccharimonadota bacterium | reverse complement strand
CTTTTAACTGATGAAATTAAACTACGATTTTCGAGAAATTATGCCAAGGATACGAAGTTTTCTGATTTGCTCAATCAAGCCTTGACGCGCTATAGAAATGGGACGATTGAGGCGGCGCAGGTGATTGAGGAATTAATCAACATTGGGCAGCAAGTTCGCCAGACTGTTGAGAACGGAGCGGTTGATGGTCTAAGTGAAGATGAGGTTATCTTTTACGATGCGCTGGTTGAAAATGGCAGTGCCCGCGAAGTACTGGGTGATGCGCAGCTACGTGATATCGCAAAAGTATTGTTAGAGCAAGTGCGTCGTGATGCGACGATTGACTGGGCAGAGCGCAGGAATGTTCAGGCAAAATTGAAAGTTAACGTCAAAAAGACGCTGGCAAAATATGGTTACCCGCCAGATCAGCAGGCGTTGGCAACTGACATGGTATTAGAACAAGCCAAGCGTTATGGTAACGAATGGAGTCAGAAACGCGCCGTATATGAAGCTGGCGGTGGGGCGAGCTTGTTGGATTGATATATAAATTATGATAGACCAGAGTACAAATAGGCGTATGAGTAAGTCTAAAAATCCTATTACCATCGCTCGCGCTATCATCCGCATTGGTGACGCTGCCAGGAATGCCAATGATTATAGTTTGCTGGGTGCGCTGCATGAAATGGTGGAACAATTGTCGCAAAACGGCGTTAAGGATACTGACGTCGATATGGATTTGCTGCTGGAATATGTCGAGGCAGTGGACGGTTGCGACTACTGTCGTATTGGTGACGGTAAGGATAGCGTTGATGAATTAACAACAAAAATCAATCAGCAGCTCGCACGTCGCAGCCAGGCACAGGTGGAAGCGAGCGATCAGTCAGTGCTGAAATTTGAGCCAATGATTCATCTGGTGACGGCGGCGTATGCTAAAAACGAAGATGGCATGACATCGGGCTTATCGATAGCGCTGATTGTTAACCAGGATGGATCGGTGGACTTGCCGCGCGAGCACTTTTTGAACGCAGAACTACTGGATTATTTTAGTACAAATCAGCCATTTCATTGGGGTTCAGCTGGGCACGACTTGCCGTCAAAGTTGCATGGCTATCATTTGGTGGCCGGTTCGGTAGAAGTGCAGGAGATTTTACCGCGGGAATTGGAGGCGATGTCGTTTTAAGGGTAATGATTATTGAATTATGAAAATCTTCGCCCATCTCAAGCCCAACTCCCGTCACCGCGAAGAAGTCGTCCCGAACGATAATGGCTCGCTGACGATTTATACCAAGGCACCAGCTATCGAGGGGCGGGCGAATCTAGCAGCGGCGAAACTACTAGCAAAGCATCTCGGCGTGGCACCATCAAAGGTAAAATTACTACGCGGTGCAACCTCGAAATACAAGATATTTGAGATTGATCAGGTGGACTAATGTAACCGCTGTATCGTCACAAATGAATACCCCTGCTGCTTCAGTGAGCTGAGGATACATGGCACAGCATTGACGGAAGTTTGGTGAATGTCATGCATCAAGATGACGGCTCCAGGACGAGCGCCAGCGACGGCACGCGAACAGACGATCTGGCTATTGCGATCAGCCCAATCACGAGTGTCAACTGACCACAAAATTGACGACATGCCACGCGCCCGAAGTTGTTCTAAAACCACACCGTTGGCTGCACCATACGGTGGTCGCAGAATGGTTGGCTTGACGCCAGCGGCTTGTTTAATGGCTTCGTTGGTGCGGTCGATTTCGCCAGCAATTTGGTTAACTGATAGTTTAGGTAGTTCAGGGTGTGACCATGAGTGATTGCCTAGCTGATGGCCGCGTGCATGGATGCTGCGTACAACACTAGCCTGGCCGGAAACCTTGCTACCGATCAAGAAGAACGTCGCTTTCGCACCATACTGATCCAAGATGTCTAGAAGGTGTGCAGTATATGGTCCCGGCCCGTCATCAAATGTCAAAGCGATCACTTTATTGCCAGTGGTTGGCGTGGGTGCTGGTGCTGGCTTTGGCTCGGGTGGTTTAGGGAAATTCCCTAGTTTTTGGGCTGTCGGATTTTGTAGGTATTTGGCAACAGTTGCGGTCGGTACTTTGATGGTTAATTCGCCATAGGCTGATGGCAACAGGGAGGCTTGTCCAATTGGCCAGACCAAGGTATTGCCATCATCAGCGATGGTAAAGTTTGCCAATGTTTCTTTGGTGATCATCTCCTCAAGATTTGCTTCTGGCTGCTGACGTTGTTTGATGGTTTGTGCAACGTCTCGTTGGGCGGCTGTCACGATTGCCTTGGTGGCTTCCTCTGATTTTTCAGTCAAATTATCCAGGCTAATCACTTCACCAGACTCTTTATCAAAGGTCCAAAATAGTGTTAGTGCCACTGGATGGGCGCCGTGCATATCTTGTTTGATGTTGACGATGATCGACAGGGCGACGGAATTATTATGCGTCACTTGGTAGCTGATGGTTTCGGTCATTGGTCGCTCAAAGGTGATGGTGCTTGACGAAGTGTAGCGAAAATCACTATCAGCGCGGTCAATTGCTCGGGCGATGAGTTTGTTGATTTTGGAATTGCTGGTAATTGGATATTCAATTGAGACCTTTTCGCGCTTGGTGTCGCGCGTCACAAACTTGGAGCGAATGCCAGCATAGCGCGAATCGGTGA
>CAJPSL010000073.1 GCA_905373315.1 Candidatus Saccharimonadota bacterium | reverse complement strand
ACCGTGTTGCGGGATCGTATCATGTGGTTGATACGCTCAGCGAACTTGTCTTCCTCACCCATCGACACCCAAACGTCAGTGTAAATCACGTCAGCATCACGCAGAGCTTCCTCAAAATTATCAGTGATAGTGATGCGCGCGTGGCTTGATCGTGCTAAGTGATGCGCCCGGTCTACCAGCGACTGCTCTGGGTGTAGTTCACGTGGTGCCAAGATACGGAAATCAACGCCCATGATGGCTGAACCAATCATTAGCGAGTTCGCCATGTTGTTGCGGCCATCACCGACGAACACCAACTTGGTGCCTTTGAGTTTGCCGACATGCTCCTCGATAGTCATGAAATCAGCCAAGATCTGTGTCGGGTGGAATTTGTCGGTCAGGCCATTCCAGACCGGGACGCCAGCATGACGAGCCAATTCCTCAACTGTCCCGTGGTCAAAACCACGAAATTCAATACCGTCAAACATCCGGCCCAGCACCTTGGCGGTGTCTTCAACTGTTTCTTTTTTACCCAGCTGAATGTCATCTTTGCCGAGGTATTCTGGCGCGACACCCAGGTCATTAGCCGCCACCGTAAAGGCACAGCGCGTGCGAGTTGAGGTTTTCTCAAACAACAGTGCCACGTTTTTGCCTTCATGAATTCGGTGCGGTACACCAGCGTATTTCAAGCGCTTGTATTCACGTGCCGTGTCCAGCAACAGGCGGATTTCTCCAGCAGTATAATCATTCAGCGTCAGGAATGATCGTCCTTTCAAGCTCAACGCCATTATACGTCCTCCCTCACTATTGGCATACTCATACAGCGTGGACCACCGCGACCGCGTCCAAGCTCTGATCCATTGACCTCAATCACTTCAACGCCGGCATCACGCAGTTTTTGGTTGGTAACATAGTTACGGTCATACGTCACCACAACGCCTGGTGCAATAGCCAGGGTGTTGGAGCCGTCATTCCACTGCTCACGGGCTGCAGCAATTCGGTCGCCACCACCACACTCGATCAACGTGACTGCTGGCAAGCCCAAGGCGACTCGCAAGACATGTTCCAAGTCGGTCTCACGCGTGATGCGCGGGAATGGCTGACCTTCAACCTTCTCCAAAATAAAGCAGTTGATTTTACCACCGTGGTCGCGAATTTCTGGGTGAATGGTAAACTTATCATAGTCAATCATGGTAAACACCGTATCGAGGTGCATGAACGCATGCGACTTTGGAATTTCCATGGCGATAACCTTTTTGAAATCAGAACCAGCAAACAACTTGGTTGCCATCTTTTCAATTGCTTCAGCAGAAGTTCGCTCGCTAATACCAATCGCCATCACTTCCCGATTCAGCACCAACTCGTCACCACCTTCGATGGAATAATTTTCATGGCGGTCATACCATACTGGTACGTTTTTGCCAGCAAACCGTGGGTGATGGTCGATGATATAGCGCATGAACAGTGACTCGCGGCGGCGAGCTGGCCAGTGCATCTTATTGATGGTCAACCCGCGACCGATGACAGCAGCTGGGTCACGCGTAAAATACAGGTTTGGCATCGGGTCAAGATAAAATGGATAGTAATCTTTCTCGACCATGTCATGTAACTGCTGATGGTGCTCTGGTGGCAAGGTAATTTCATCTTTACGAACACCAGCCATCAACTTGCGAACCATGGCGTGGGTTGGCAAGTCTAGCAAAAATTGACGCAAGGTCTCGGTGACACGACGAGTGCCTTGCTTGGAGTTAGCAAGCATGTCGTCGACGAATTGCTCACGCAACGCATCAGTCGCCAAGGCTTCAGTCACCAATTGGTCCAAGTACAATACTTCGACACCACGCTCACGCAGTACTTGCGCAAAAGCGTCGTGTTCTTCTTGGGCCTTTTTAAGATACGGGATGTCGTCAAATAAAAGGTCGGTCAGATAATCTGGAGTTAAATTTTCCAACTCCTCACCTGGCCGATGCAAGACAACTACTTTTAATTTCCCGATTTCCGATGTAATATGTATTGGATCCATACCTCGTCCCCTTTTTGTTTATGGTTATACTAATAATATAGCATATACCAAATAGAACACAAGCATCATTCAGGGGTTAGTTCATCACCGAATGATGGCTAATGACGACTCGACTGCCACCCGAGCCGGATGGCGCTTCAGCCACTCGTCAACCGCCCGTGCGGCGACTGGTAACGCTTCATTGGCATAGTCATCAACGATGATAGTCGCCGTTTCCTGAAACTTACCGTCGCAGACGCGAAATGAATCGGCAATTGACTCATAAAAATCGCCGTCAAAAAACGCAAAGATGATACTTTCCGGCACGTCCTCAGCAGTGAAATCAGCGAACCAACCTTTATGAATAACCGGCGCTCTTAGTCCTGCTTTCTTGAAATTCTGAACGAAGGTTTTACGCGGCGCCAACAATTCACCCGCCTTGAACTGCTCGCCAGCAGCGCTGTTGTCTGCTTGGGTTTTTTCTGGCAAGCCCGCGAACGAATCATAAACATGAAATTCGCCCGTAAAATTATAAGCGTCCAGCAACCGCCGGATGAACAAACTCGTTGTGCCGACATAACAGCCAAATTCCACAACGTTACCAGTCGCGCCGCTTTGCAGCACTATTTCTAGCTCACGCAGCAAAGCACCAAGTTCTTTGACGTCAACTTGGTCGGAG
>CAJPSL010000072.1 GCA_905373315.1 Candidatus Saccharimonadota bacterium | reverse complement strand
GTCATCGGGATACATTGACTAATAGACCTGAGCCACTCTGGGAACAAAAATGATGGAAAGAAAGCGCCAGATAAGAACATCATTGGGAAAGAGATGAGATTTGAGAGTGGCGCTGACTGATTTTCGTTTTTAGCCCACGCACCAACGATCAATCCAAGCCCAACCATCATCACAGCAGCCAATGTCAAGAATGGCACAAACAACAACCAGTCGCCACGCATCGTAAATTTAAACAGTAGCATACTGACAACCAGCATCAAGACAGCACTTGCCAAAGACACCAAGGTGTAAACGATAGCCGTAGAAATAATGAGCTGACCAGAAGTAAACGGTGCAGCCCGCAGGCGACGATAGTTGCCTTTTTGCTTTTCGGTTGGCATTTGGTTTGCCAGACCAAAGATACCCATGCTCATCAAACTAAACGCTAATAGCCCAGTGAAGGTGTAATCAAACGTCTTCAGAGCTTCATCGCCAACTGCCTGTGAAGCTACCTTAAACGGCGGTTCTGGCTGACCCATGGCTTTGTTGATACTACCAACAATCTGACTCATCACAGCAGTCAGTGCAGTAGCAGCCTGATCTTGCCCTTTAGCGTGCAGCACGTTCAGTGTACCAGACGGTCGGGCTTGTGCACCTTCGCCTTTGACCTCACCAAACTCTTTTGGCAGTTCAATGACCGTCAATTTCTGAACGCTTCATCTTTTCTTTAGCTTCATCGATGTTTTTCACGTCCTGAACTTGCAGCAGTTTTGATGTGTCATTTTTTGCACCATCGACAAACTGCTTGGCGAACTCAGTGTTTGAATGATTGATGATGGCAACCTTAAAATTGGTTGTCTGATTGTTAAAAATCGAACCAAACACAAACAAGAAAATCAGCGGGAACAAAAAGGTGAAAAACAATGCCATTTTGTCGCGCAGCAAACGCTTAAGGCCAGCTACGACCTGACCAATGATGCCTATCCAATATTTTTTCATACTGCTAATCCCGTATCGCCTTTCCTGTAAGATCGATGAAAACGTCTTCCAAATTTGCCTGTTCAACCACCTGCTTTTTCTTAAAGCCGCGCTTGAGTAACTGTTGAATCAAGTTGTGTGGTGAATCGGTGGTAATAATTTGACCATTGTCCATGATCGCCAATCGATCACACAGTAGTTCAGCCTCATCCATGTAGTGTGTGGTTAGCACGATAGTAACACCCTCTTCGCGTATTTGCTTGATCAGCTCCCACAAGTTGCGACGCGCTTGTGGATCCAGGCCAGTGGTCGGCTCATCCAGAAACAAGACCTTTGGACTATTGACCAAGGTTGATGCGATGGCAAAGCGCTGTTTTTGTCCACCAGATAGCTGTTCGACATAGTTCTTAGCCTTCTCTGTTAGTTGGACTTTAGCCAGTAGCGCAGCCACGTCAACTTTACTGCCATACAAACTGGCAAACATTTTCAATTGCTCAGTTAATGTCAAGTGGTCATAAAAGTTGGTTGACTGCAGCTGAATACCAATGATGTCTTTGATCTTTTTAGGGTTTTTTGCTACATCGATACCATCAATGACAGCTGTACCGTCATCGATAGTGCGTAACGCTTCCAACATTTCTAGCGTTGTTGTTTTACCAGCACCATTAGGACCCAAAATACCGAAGATTTCGCCCTTTTCGACACTGAAATCTATGCCTTTTACCACTGTTTGATCGCCGTAGCGTTTGGTCAAACCGTGGACATCAATAATTTTATCCATACTTCCAGTATAGCACTATCAAAAAATGGGGTTATTATTTTTTGGGTGATTATCAGCGGCGGCGCAAGAAATAATAGCCAATCAACAATGCCGCCACAGTGCTGACGCCGGTGATTTTCCAAAACATTGCCGGGTCATCCCCACCAGGGACTGGCACATTCATACCAAACAATCCAGCGATCATGGTCGGTATGGTGAGCGCCAATGTGATGACGGTCAGCAACCGAATGGTTTCGTTCAGGCGTGTATCCATCACTGCCCGATAGCTATCGCGCACGTTGGTGATGGTACGCAGCAATGATTTACAGCGACTAATCACCTGCTCCAGATCAATGGAAATATCTTCCACGTCTTCCTTGGCATCCGACCGAAGCATCAACGCTTTGTGAGCAATCATCCGTTCCACTGACAAGTTCATCGGCACCAAGGCATCCATATAATCATTCAGTTTGCGCTCATATTCAGCTAATGTGGCAATATCACGCGCTCGCAATGTTCGAATGTCGCCAGTCGCCGCCCGCATTTGGCGGTTGATGGCAGCCACCCGGCGCTGATATTGTGTTGCTAGTGCGTCAATCATGTCAACCAGCAGGGCAATTCGACTTGACGTGGATACCACATGTTTATCAATGAACGGCTGCCACAATCTACCTAGGCTGTCTCGCGAAATGGTGATAATATAATCCGCATGAATCACAAACAAAATTGGTGTAGTAAAGTCATTAAAATCATCGTCAGTATCTGGCAAGCGGGCAATCAAATACGTCCGCTCATTGTCCGCGTCCAAGCGAGGAACCTCATGAGGGTCCAGTGCGTCAGTGATGATATCAGCATCAATTCCCAACGACAACAGCTGAGAAATCTCCTCTTCATTTGGCCGCTCACAACGAATCCAAGAACCTTTGACTAAGTTCTCTCTGATAGTTAGCTTGCCAGAATCGTCAGACTTAAGATACTGCAACATACCTATTATTT
>CAJPSL010000071.1 GCA_905373315.1 Candidatus Saccharimonadota bacterium | reverse complement strand
CGGGGCCAAACCATTGTCTTTAAAAACCCAAATTTTAACTCTTCAACAAATAAAGATGAGTACATCGTGAAGCGAGTTATCGCCTTTGCTGGTGAACGTGTCACCGTTAAGGATGGCGTCGTTACGGTGTATAATAGCGCTCATATTCATGGGTTTAATCCTGATACCACAGTGAATAAAAATGAGCCCGGCCAACCAACCTCTGGCGATGTTGACACTACCGTACCAGAGGGGACTATTTTCGTTATGGGCGACCACCGACAAGAAAACTATTCGTGTGATTCCCGAAACTGCATGGGACCAATACCTTTATATGACATCGTCGGACCAGTCTCCATGAGGATTTGGCCAATCACTAAAATCCGTGGATTTTAGCTACTTTTTCAGCAGTTGATGAATACGCTCAAAATCAACAGCATTTTTGAATGGTATGATGATTTGCCCAGCGCCGCGCGTATTGGTGCGAATTTTAATCTTTGAATTCAGTTTTTTGGTCAAATTTTGAACGACTTCTTCATGAGGAATCTCGACTGGACGGCGCTTTTCAAATGGATTGTTTTTGGACTCTTTCCAAAGGACTATCGCCTGCTCAATGCGACGAGCAGACCACCCTTCAGCAATGATTTTCTCTAGCAGCTCTTCTGCCACTTCTTTGGGCACATTGATCAATGGTCGAGCCTGACCTTCAGTGATTTTATAGCTAAAAACAGCTTCCTGGACGGCCTTTGGCAACTTTAGAAGGCGCATGGTGTTAGAAATGGCGCTAACCGATTTGCCACCAACTCGCTGCCCTATCTCGTCCAATGTCAAGTTGAACTGATCGCGCAGTTTCGCGTATGCCGTAGCAGTTTCCAGAGGGTTGAGATCGCGACGCTGCAGGTTTTCAATGAGAGACAGTTCCAAACGATGCTGACCAGTCAGCGTTCGCACCAGTGCCGGTACCTCGGTCAGCCCAGCTCTCTGAGCAGCACGCCAACGACGTTCACCTGCAACGATCACATAAGCACCTGCTTTGCCTGTCACTACCAGCGGCTGTAAAATACCATGAATCTTTATCGACTCAGACAGCTCATCAAGCGCCTCTTCATCAAACATCCGACGTGGCTGATCTGGATCGGCCATGACTTGCTCAATCGGTAATTGTTTGAGCTGACTAAGTCTGCCGTCTTGCTTGGCAGTCGGATCAAATGACTCATCGATCAGATTTGTTGGAATAAGTGAATCAAAGCTACGACCCAATCCCTTCTTCATCAGCCGATCCTCCCTAGGATTTCCTTGGTCAACGCCTTGTATGCTCGTGCACCCTTGGAGAAGCGGTCATACGCGCCAACTGGCAGTCCATGACTTGGCGCCTCAGCTAAGCGAATATTCCGTGGAATAGTCGTTTGGAAAACCCGATCTGGAAAATGCTTTTTGATCTCCTCATGAACTTGTGTTGACAGCGTTGTACGGCTGTCCATCATGGTTGGCAGCACACCCAATAAATCTAGCTGAGGATTGAGCCCCTTGCGTATCAATTTCATGGTCTCTAGCAGCTGACCAAGCCCCTCTAACGCGTAGAATTCTGCCTGCACTGGCAACAGAATATAGTTTGCTGCAATCAAGCCATTAACCGTCAGCAAACTCAAACTTGGTGGACTGTCGATGATGATGTAGTCATAATACCCCTGTAGATTATTGATAGCCCGTCGCAGCCTGATGAACCGACCCTCAGCCTGCGCCAACTCGACCTCAGTATTTGCCAAATGCGGCGTAGATGGAGCCAACGCTAAATTTTTATATTCTGTTTGAATGATGGCGCTTTGTAGTGTCGCCTGACCGGTGATCACCTCGGTCATCGTGCGCGATAGATTGGACTTATCAATCCCCAGACCACTGGTCGCGTTGCCCTGAGGGTCAAAATCTATCAGCAATGTTTTCTTACCACTTTTTGCCAAATAATACGCAACATTAACACTTGTCGTTGTCTTGCCAACGCCACCTTTTTGATTTGTCACCGCAATGATTTTTGTCATTCGTTCCCCTTTTTACCTGCCCTAATTATAGCATGAGCAAAACAGAAATAACAGACATCAAAAACCGCTTCTCTGATGGAAGCGGCTCTTTCGATTATTTGATTGACGTAATCTGAATCTTGGTGTACTTCTGGCGATGACCAGTTTCTTTGTGCACACGTTTCTTGCTCTTGTAGCGAATAACGCGGATTTTGTCGCCCTTAACTTCTGCTTCAACGACCTTTGCCTTCACCACCACACCTTTGACGGTTGGCGTACCGACTTTTGTTTTATCACCATCAATCACTAAAAGTGCGTCGAGAGTGAGTTCTTTTGTGCCTTCAGGGAGGAGATCCACCAAGAGGGACTCTTTTTCGCTGACAATGTATTGCTTGCCAGAGATTTTTACGACTGCTTTCATTTCGTTCCTTAATATATATTTACTATCAGTGACCAATTATAACAGAGACAGACGATACATGCAACTAGTTTTTCTGCAGCTCAGCCATGGCATTATTGGCACGTAGCCAACCACTCGGCGAGCCGCACTCCATGTAGTCACCCTTAGCCTCGCCCACCGCGATGACGCCACCATTGGCAATGTACGCGTTGATGGCGTCGGTCAGCTCAAATTCACCGCGCTGCGGATTAGCGGGCAATGTCCGCGCTAACTCAAAAATTTCTTTATTAAGAACGTAAAAGCTTGAATTACTGAGGTTACTCGGTGC
>CAJPSL010000070.1 GCA_905373315.1 Candidatus Saccharimonadota bacterium | reverse complement strand
CCGAAGACGAAAAGCCATCAAAGCCAGCAAAACCAGCTAAGTCGGCCGGCAAAGGTAAGCCAAAAGTTCCAGATTTTAATGTTTTCCGTAAGAAGCTAGTCCTGATTGGCGGTGGTATTGCTCTGTTTATTGTATTCATGGTTTGGGCGATTTGGTTTGCGCCGCATGCCACAGTCGTGATTACAGCTAAAACAACCACTTCTACGGTTGATAAATCCGTTACGTTAAAGCAGGACGGAAAGGTTGATGCTGCCAACAATATCATCAAGTCGTTGCGTCAAGAACAAAAGAAAGATATTTCCGTCGATTTCACCCCTACGGGTAAGAAGAAAGTTGGTGAAAAAGCAAGTGGTACGATGCACCTTGTTCGAACATCGGTATCAAGCTTGACGCTAACAATTCCGGCTGGAACGTCCTTCTCGTCGGGCGATTATACGTTTGTCAGCACAGAGCCAGCCAGCTTGTCGGGCACCTCAATTGGTCCTGGCGGTGTCATCCAATCGGTGGCAACCGTCAAGGTGCAAGCAACTCAGGTTGGTAGTGAATACAATCTATCGTCACGAAGCTACTCTTCAAATGTGAGCGGCTTTTCTGCGGCGGGCACCGCAATGAGTGGCGGCTCGAGTCGGGAAGTGACTGTGGTGTCGGCTGATGATGTTGCCAAAGCTAAAGTTAAGCTTGACGCCCAAAAAGACGCTTCACTGCAATCAGCAGTCAAAGCACTCTTCCCATCTTCAAGTATTGTCATCAATGAAAGCTACCAAGAGGCTCGCTCAAACCCTACTCCTTCAGTGGCGGTTGACCATGAAGCCAGCGGTACAGTTCAGTTGAAAACAACAGCGACAGCCAGCATGCAGGGTATTGATCGCTCTGATATGAAGCAGTTCTTGGAGGATACGCTTAAGAAAGAAATTGGTAGCAAGAAGAACCAGAAGATCTATAATGATGGGTCTAATGAGGTAAAATTTGCACAATACAGTGAGCGTAATAATGCTGTGCAAGTTCGATTAACAGCAAATGCGAAGATTGGCCCAGAGATTGATGAGCACAAAGTCAAAGAACAGGTTAAGGGTCGAAACTATGGTGATGTTCAGTCGAGCCTCGAATCAATCGAAGGTGTGCAGGATGTTGATACGAAATTCTCACCGTTTTGGGTACGCACCGTGCCGAATAATGATAAACATATTAGTATAGAATTTAAATTGGATAATGGCCGGTAAGAATTTGCTGGCACTAGACGTCGGTGAACGACGAATTGGTTTGGCCATGGCTGACACGTCGGTCAGAATTGCTGTGCCGTTTGGTTGGCTGGAAAATAATGATGAGATTTTTACCAAATTGGCTGAAACAGTACTGCGCCATGATATTGACATCATTGTCGTTGGCTATCCTCGCAATCAGTCAGGAGAGCCAACCAAGCAGACAGAGTTTGTAGAGCAGTTCGTTAATGATTTCTCTGAAATTGAGCTTGACGCTGAGTTGGTCTATCAAGATGAGTCGCTCAGTAGCGTTGAAGCTGAGCGTCGGTTAGGCCGTGTTAAAGATAAAGGTGAGATTGACGCTGAGGCTGCCAGTATTATTTTGCAGGATTATTTGGAGGTACATTATGCAGATTCGTAAGTCGAGAAAATGGATGATTATAGTAGCTGGTTTGGTGGCGGTGCTTGGCCTGTCTGCTGCGGCTGGAGCTGGTTGGTACCTATATAATCTCTCGGCGGTGAACTCAGGTGATCAAGCGGTAACGCGAGTCAATATCACCAGTGGCATGACGGCTCCTCAAGTGGCATCTGCTTTGGAGGAGAAGAAACTCATCCGCAGCCGATATGCGTTTTTGGGATATATCAAATTGAAACGAATTGATGCTCGGTTTAAGGTGGGTGTATACGTCGTTAAACCATCGCAATCAACGCCCGAGATCATCAAACATCTCATCAATGGTCAATCTGATGAGGTGGCTGTTCGCTTCTATCCTGATGGCACCCTGCGAGGAAAGGACTACCGCTCAGTCGAAAGTGCTCTCAAGAAAGCTGGATATACCGATACTGACATTGAAACTGCCTTTAAAGCGGACTACGACAGCTATGTCTTCAAATCACGGCCAACAGGAGCTGACCTTGAAGGTTTTGTCTATGGCGACACGTACTTCATGAGTGGTGACGCAACTGCCAAATCAGCAATTCAGCGAGCATTGGCGGAGTTTGATCAAGTGGCCAGGAAGAATAATTTGGAAGAAAAGTTCAAAAAACGCGGATTGACGCTCTATCAGGGCATAACTCTCGCTTCCATCGTCCAGAAAGAGTCAATCGGCTGCGGTGTAGGTACTGAAGTCTGTGAAGATCAGCGAAAGATTGCTAGCGTATTTTATAACAGGATGAAAGCCGGTATGAACCTAGGGTCAGATGTGACCTATCAGTACGCGGCTGATAAGCTGGGTGTCGCCCGTGATACGCAGCTGGATTCTCCGTATAATACTCGAGTGCGCAAAGGGTTGCCACCAGGGCCAATAGCCACCCCTGGTCTGAGTGCATTGAATGCCGTCGCCGATCCAGCGCAGACAGATTATCTCTTTTTCCTCAGTGGCGATGATAATGTGACCTATTTTGCTAAAACCGACGCCGAACACACTGCTAACGCCAAGGCGCACTGTCGTCAAAAATGTCAGCAATCTTGACAAAATGTATTTACAAAAAATGTTTTGACTTAAATGTCAATATAGACTATAATAGAT
>CAJPSL010000069.1 GCA_905373315.1 Candidatus Saccharimonadota bacterium | reverse complement strand
CAGCTTTAAAGCGGATCTCGTTACCTTCCAGGTCTAAGGCTTTAACGCGAACCTTGGTGTAGCGTGGTACTTTGCCGTAGATGTGTTTTACGCTCAAGCAGCCTTCAAAATCAGCTACCAAGTCGCCTTCGTATTTGACAATTTCTGGATTGATCAAGGTCATGAAGTCGCGAGTTTTTTTGTTATCAAAGTCGGCTCGGACGATGACGACTCGTTCCAAGCGATCTACTTGCACTGCTGCGAGAGCGGCACTGATTTCATGTGGTCGTGAATCCTCCCAATCTAACGCAGCACTGGTCATGTCGTCAGACAGTTTTTGTATATCATCAGTAATGACATGGATGCGATGAGATTTTTGACGCAGATGGGGGTTTGGTAGGGCAATAATGTCGTCTCTAGTCATACATCAAGTATATCAGAGGAGGGAAATCGGGTCGAGTTCGAATTGCCAATGTTGTGGTGGTAAGTGGGCTAATATGGCGACTAAATCATCACGTTGGGGGCTTTTGAGTAACAGTTGCCAACGGTAAGTGTCACGCACTCGTTCATAAAATGCAGGTGTCGGTCCTAAAATTTGTACTGTTTTTGGTGCAACTGATTTGAGCGTTGAGGCAAGTTTTTGAGCATTGCGAATGGCAGCAGCTTCGGTTTTGTATACGCAAGTGAGTTTCAAAAGATGGGTAAATGGCGGAAACATGGTTGCTTGTCGTTGGGCTATGGTACGGTGGTAAAAATCAGAGTAATTTTGCGTGAGGCCGTCTTGGATGGCTGGGTGCTGTGGTTGGTACGTTTGAACAACGACGGTTGTTGGGTGATGTGATCTACCGACGCGCCCGACTACTTGAGCAAGCAGCTGGAATGTGCGCTCAGCGGCTGCAAAATCAGGAAGTGTTAGTCCTGTGTCTGCTTGCACTACGCCAACAGTTCGTAGATGTGGTAAGTCTAATCCCTTGGCGATCATTTGTGTGCCGATGATGAGGTCGATAGTGCCCTCTTTAACGTCTTGGTATAACTTTTCTACGGTCTGGTCGCTAGGAGTGTCTGCGTCAAAGCGGGCGATGGTTTGCTGAGGAAATAATTTACTCAATTCTGTCTCTATGCGCTTGGTACCAATGCCTTTATGGATGATATCGGCACGTTGGCATTCGGGGCAGACCGTTGGGACGGTCGCGGTATATCCGCATATATGGCAAACAAGTTGATGTTTGTCTTGGTGTAGTGTCAGCGGTACGAAGCAGTTGGGGCAGCCAGCTTGCCAGCCGCAATTTTGACACAGGGTGATTGCGGTGGTGCCACGACGATTGTGAAAGATCAGTGCTTGATGACCGTCTTTGAACGTTTGCTGGAGTTGAGAGAGCAGGGTATCTGACAAGAAAAAATGCCGAGTAAAATTATTGCGCTTGGTCATGTCAACGACTTTGACAGTGGGCTTGACGGCATCTTGGCGAGCGGGTTTGGCCATGGTGATGATGGGTCGGTTTCGTTGCTCGGACAAATAATAGTCAGAGATGCTGGGAGTAGCGCTACCCAGAACTAACTTGGCGCTATGATTCTGCGCCAGCACGGCAGCAGTGCGCAGTGCGGAGTAGCGAGGGGATTGTTCTTGTTTGAAGCTGGGTTCATGACATTCGTCAATGGCGATAAATCCGAGGTTATGTACGGGCATGAATAAGGCTGACCTTGGGCCGATGACCACAACGGGCTTGTTAGCGTTCAAAACGTGTAGCCATGCTGTATGGCGTTCAGCTTCAGTCTGGCGAGAATGGGTAACGATCACATTGTCGAGATGTTCTGTGAAGGCTGATACCAGTTGGGTCGTCAGGGCTATTTCTGGAATAAGTATTATCGATGATTTTCCTTTGGCTGCAGCGCGTCGAGATGCTTCGATATAGACTAGCGTTTTCCCGGAGCCAGTAACACCGTGTAGTAGTGCTGTTCCGCTGGTCATGGAATCAATGATTTGCAGGGCTTGGAGCTGATCTTTGGTGAATACATTTTTTGTTCGATTTTGCATATCAACAGAGGTGAACTCTATGGATTTTCGTCGTTTTTTGGTGATGCCTCGTGGTAGGATGGTTTGCCAGACAGTGGCGGGGTGAGTCGCATAAAATTGGCTCATCCAGGTGTGTAGTGACAGTAATTGGCTGGGTAGCGGCGGCTGATCGACGACCGCAATTATCTCCCGTGTGTCGTATGGTGGCTGTGTTATTTCCTGCAAAACGACACCCACAACAACCTTCTTGCCGACAGGAATGGTCACGATAGTTCCTGGCACTAACTCTTCATGTGAAGCATAGGAAAAGCTGCCAGTGTCAGCGCGGACAATCGTAGTTGGAGACACCTCGTAGTATCGCATAGCTATTATTATAACGCTTCATCAACGCTACGTCCAAGCTTGAAAGATTATCACCAAAGCCATCACTCACCAAAATAACCGTCCGGTCTTTCAACAACGCCGCATCAACGATACCGCCATCACCCAGTAGCCGATTGATCCGTTGGTACGCCTGCTGTTTTTGCTGTTCCAAATAACCATGAAATTCATTGGTATATTCTCGAATCTCACCAGAAGAAAAGTCACTGTTGTAGGTAAACTTTCCGCTCTGAGAAACTGCGCCAAAACTCAACCCCTCTCCAGGAACATCGATACTCTCTGACAATAGCATCATCAAAACACAGTGAAGCCTGACCGCGATCTGCTCACCGACCAACACACCGCCTTCGCCCAATGCCAGCACTGCACAGTTTTCGTAG
>CAJPSL010000068.1 GCA_905373315.1 Candidatus Saccharimonadota bacterium | reverse complement strand
GTCGTTTGCTGGTGTCTCAGTCGTCTGTGATGTGTCACCGCCAGATGCCGCCTCAGCTCCCGCATTAGCAACCGCCAAAACTGACGGCGACGGCATGATCAATGCCGCGATTAGTGTCATAAGTAGTGTGTTACGCAAATATTTCATGCTCGCCCCTTGCTTATGGTTAGCTAACTCTAGTGTAGCGTACTTTTTGCCAAAACAAAAACCGCCCCGAGAGCGAGGCGATTTTTTCTGATAGCACTATTATTCTGCAGTAATGTTGGCATTGGTGTGCACATTCACCACGTCGTCCAAGTCGTCCAGCGCGTCAACCACCTTCATCAATTTCTGTGCGGTTTCCGTATCAGCAATCTCAACTGGTGTATTAGCGATGTAGCGCAGTTCGGCATCTTTCACTTTCAAGCCCTGCTCAGCCAATGCATTTCTGACGCTCGCCAAATCTTTTAGTTCAGTATAGACAATGATCTCGCCGTCTTCCTCAACCGCGTCCTCGGCGCCAGCATCTAACACTTGCAGGAGCAATTCCTCACCCGTACCTTCCACAGTGATTACGCCCTTGCGGGTGAATTGAAATGCCACACTGCCAGCGTCAGCGATGCGCCCGCCGTTTTTGACCAGCGCGGTTTTCACTTCTGGCAATGTGCGATTACGATTGTCGGTCGCCGTTTCGATGATGATGCCGACACCGCCCGGGCCGTAACCTTCGTAAGTAATTTCTTCCAGCGCTGCTGCGCTTTTGTCAGCCACGCGATCGATTGCTCGCTGGATATTAGCACTCGGCATGTTGGCAGCCTTGGCCTTTTCAATGGCCATTGCCAAACTTGAATTCAATGTTGGATCAGTGCCGCCACGCGCCGCAATTGCAATTTGGTTACCCAACTTCGTGAAAATCGCGCCACGCTTTGCATCAACAATCGCTTTCTGCCGGTGCGTCGTTGCCCATTTACTATGTCCTGACATACTATCTCCTACCGTTTATCTATATTCAATCTGTTAGTATTATATATCAAATACAGACGTGAGACAATTTAGACTGGCAAGCCCAAAGCTGACAACACGTTTGGCATGTCAATTTCACTGTCTTTTTGTACGCGAACGACTGGATAGCCATACTGCTGCGCCTCAGTCTGAATTCGCTGGTCAAACAGTCGCGCCCACGTAATCTCATATTCTTTCAACTCATCAGCATATGTATCAGCATCCGCATACAGTCCGCGACTAAATATCGCCTGCCTCAACGCATCATCGCCTTCATCAGTCAAAAATATCGATCGTACATCACTGGTGGTCTGTAATGATGGTAGCAGCGATGGCGAAATATTAACCCCTTCCAATACAAAACCTTCACGCCAGGTAAAATCATCTTCAATCAACTTTTTATTACCGGGCCAGGTTTCAATGCCGTGCATGTATTCCCGTTCGGCTATTTCTTCCGGTGAAAACCGCTGGAAGAATTCAGCCGCCGACAATCCGTGCGCCGACAATAGCTGCGGATACTGTTTTGGGTCTGCCACGCCCTGCATGATCAGCCGTGTTTGATCAGTTGACAGCCACGGCAGCGCCAGCTTCTGAGATAATTCTCGTGCCAGCGTTGTCTTACCAGTTGTTGGCATACCGCCAATCAAAATTATCATCCTCGCCATTACACCCATTATATCACTCGACAATATTCACCTTCCCCAGGTTCAGTTTTGTCTGCTTCTTCATCCACCACATGGCGCCAATCATCGCCACATACATCAAACCGCACTGCCACCAGGTGATATTCACTTCCATCTGCGCCCACTCCAAACCCGCCAGCCAGTTGGCCGCCTGAATCATATAGCCCAACAACCAAGTCGTCGGCAGCGCAATGGCCGCGCCAATCATCGGCACTACGGCCAGCACGCCCGACGCAAAGGTCAATAGCATCGCCAGCGGCACGAACGGCAAAATTAGCATATTAGCGATCAGCGCTACATTACTAACCACGCCGAAGCTCATCATCAACAGCGGCAGTGTCGCAATCTGCGCCGACAGCGTCTCAACCAGAATTTGCCGAAACGTTCCAGGTTCTTTATCACCAAAGAAATACTTGTGCAGCAGCGGCGCCAGGATGATCACGCCCGTAAACGACGCGAAGCTCAGTTGCCAACCCAAATCGCCCCAGCCAAATTGCGGATTGACCATCAGCGTAATCACCGCCGAAACTGGCAGCAGTACTAGCGGATGAATCGTCCGCCCATAATACCAGGCCGCCAAACTCAGGCCCGCCACCAACCCAGCCCGCGACATGCTCGGACTCAAGCCTGTTACCGCCATAAAGCCAATAATCATCGTTGCCGCACTGAGCATTGCCAGATATTTTGACCGCTTGGCAAATAACCGCCGCGCCAGGCGCACCAAAATTGTCAAATTGTAACCGCTAGCCACCACAATGTGCGTCAGTCCAGCAATCTTCAAATTATCGCTCAGTTCCGTCGGCATGGCTCGCCGTAGCCCCAACAAAAACCCCAAGCCCAGCGCCGACTCAGACTCTGGAATATGCTTGCGCACCCGCTCAGCAAACCAGTCGCGCACCCCAACCGCCACGTCGCCGGGGACTGGACGCTCGACGCTGCCAATTTTCGCCCGATACATACTCGCTGAAAAAGCACCAAAACCCGCCGTCAATTTTCCTTGAGCCTGAACGATGTCGCTGCGTTTAATGGGACGCTTGTCAGCCGTCACCACCCATAGTTGTCCTGCTAAGTTCTTGCCGTTGATCCGCAAGTCACTCAACC
>CAJPSL010000067.1 GCA_905373315.1 Candidatus Saccharimonadota bacterium | reverse complement strand
TCCTAACGACGATCTGTCGATATGCGGCCATAGTAAAGATTGCACATTCGAATTCATCCAGCGCACTAGACAAGTCGTGCTTGTCGGCGGGTCCGAACGCTCTACCGTAAGATTCGGCTAATTGTTTAGTAGCCTTGTCTATAGATTCAAGCATTCCCCAGTATTCCTTGTTAACGAAGATCGTCGTTAGGATCTTAGTGGGGGATTTTGAAAGAGCGTTGGTCAGGACGTATCCTTGGCACTCCCCTGTAGAAGGGTTGACGAGCTTCACGGTCTTGCCTTTCTTCTCATCTCCACGTGAATGTGGCTAAGTGTTGTTCTTTAACACAGGATGAGATTCCATTCCTCTTTCTATTTTCTCCTCAAAAAGGAATAAAACCTCATCCTGTGCTAGGCTGCTTGTCAAAGTACGCTTTCGGACAATGATTTACTCAACTTGTCAACAAAAGTTGTACTCATTTATACCACTAATAGAATAAAATGTCAAGCGATTTTGTCAAAAGTGCGGTGTAGTATTTTTATCAACTCTGTTGCGATCGTGGCGTGTCATATAGTAATTGCATAAGTTTTAACTCTAATCTACTTATCGCAAAGCCTGATCCGTCGCCGTTACTAATTCCCGCACAACCTCGTCATAATCCTCATATACGCGAAATCCGGCCGCGTACGGATGGCCGCCGCCGCCGAAGTAGCCAGCCACGGTGTCGGCGATCGGGAGGTTACCGCGCAGGCGGGCCGTCAGTTTGCCATCAGGATAAGTTTTGATGACGCAGCTGAGCGCCACGCCCTCGACCAACCGTAGTTCGTCGCCGATCAGCGCGCCGGGGTTGTAGGCGTCGCTGTAGGCTTGAATTTCCTCGAACGGTACGTGCACTAGCGCTAATTGCCCGTCCAGCAGATATTCGATTCGCTCAATTAGCTTGCCTTTGTACGCCAAAATTTCTGGCGATTTTTTCATAAATTCACGTCGTCGTTCTTCAATTTCGGCGTTAGATGCGCCGAGTGCAGTCAATTCACCAGCCACATGAAAGGTCGACGCAGTAGTGTTTGGTGTGGTGAGGCCCAGACTGTCAGACATGATGGCGATTAACAAATTTTCCGCTGCTTGCTGGTTGATGGTCCAGCCGGCATGGGTGAACAATTGGTATAGTAATTCCCCAGTAGCCACCACGGTATCAGAGAGCATGGTGTGCTCAAAACTCAGCGTGGACTCGGCAGTGTGGTGGTCGATAACCAAAACTGGGTGCGTTTCCAAAAAATGCCGTACGCCCGGCGTTTCTAAGACCTTGCTGAGTAGCACGTCGGCACTAGTATCCACGATGATAGCCAGGTCGGCACGGGCCGGAAAATCGCTAACTACCCTGTCCCAACCGCGGATGTAGCGCAGATATTTGGGGATATCAACTGGGCAATACAACGTCACGGCCTTACCCAAATCACTCAGTACTTCCTCCAGCGCCAAGCTAGAACCCAGACTGTCACCGTCAGGATTTTCGGCTTGGATGATGACGATATTGTTGGCAGATTGGATGAGTTGTTGGGCGGTATCAAACATGCTCTTATTATAACAGACGAGGTTTTTACTGAGAGAGTGATAATATGTGATAAATGCCACTATTATTGACAAAAAATAAAGTTTATGATAATATGGACACATAAGGTCCGAGGTGAGGATCAAAAGAAGAGGAGTTTTTATGAATAAATTTAAGAAAATCGGTATAGCTATCTCTTTGGGGATTGCTCTCATCGGTGGTGTTTGGATGGCGACTCCATCTAAGGCTGCCAATTGTAGTAACTTTAACGTTGTCCACTGTGGTACCAATTCTCTGTCAGAATTGAAAGCTGCGTATGCTCGTCCAGAGATCAAATCATTGTATAACCAATGGTACATCAATGATGAGATGGTACAAGGCGGTTCAAACATGCGTGAGGGTGTGGTTGACGCCAACGGAAATATTACCGTTGATGGTCGTGTTGTTGCCACCAATGCAGTCACTGTTCAGGCAAAAGCTGGTACGCGCCAGGTGACGCCTTCTCGTCAGTATAGTGCTGCTGGTCACACCTACTACCAGTACACGACTGGCCAGAGCTTTATCGACGGTATTACCCGGTACAAAATTTATGCTTGGTTTGACAATGATGGCAAGTTTATCACCGGTGTAATCAAGGATTGTGGTAACCCAGTCTGGGGTCCTCCTACAACTCCTCCGGCAAAACCTGTGTTGACTTGTGATGCGATGCAAAAAACTGCAGTATCTCGCGATACCTTCAAGTTCAGCACTAAAGCAACTGCCAAGGGCGGCGCAAGTGTCACTAGCTACACCTACAACTTTGGTGACGGCACTACTAAAACAACTACCTCATCTGAAATTCAACACACATACGCAAAAGCTGGTAACTATAAAGTTACCGTTACGGTGAATGGTAAAGAAGGCTCCAATGTTCAAAAAACTAGCCAAAACTGTCAGACGACTGTTACGGTTAATCCTGAGCCTACTATGGAAGTTTGCCGGTTGTCAGACAAGAAATACCCAGTAACTATCAAGGCTTCAGAATTTGACGCCAAGAAGCACTCAAAGAACCCGAACGACTGTAAGGAAGCTCCAGCTAAGATCAAGGTTTGTGTCATCGAAACGAAAGAAATTCGTGAGATTAAAAAGGAAGAGTTTACTGAGTCAAAGCACACGACTGACATGAGTAAATGTCAACCAGCACCAACGACTCCTACTCCTCCAACAACTCCTGAATTACCACGAACTGGTACTGAGAACATGGTTGTTTCAGCACTGGGTCT
>CAJPSL010000066.1 GCA_905373315.1 Candidatus Saccharimonadota bacterium | reverse complement strand
TACTTATATTTACTGAGTACGCCTGTACGCAACAGATACACCGTCAATGACCGCACCCAAATAGCTCCAGACGCCAGTCCAGCAACAATCAACAGGACACTACTGGTGATGGCAAAGGCACCGATGACGCCGTCGAAACTGAAACTAGCGTCTAAAACCTCAAGATATAACAAGCTTGCAAATGCCGCCCAACCAGTCTTGACTTTAATGGCCTTGGCGTCGTCCTCGTGAAAGAATGATCCAAACAATTCTAGCCCGATGTGCAGCATAATCCCCAGAATAGATGAGATCAAAATAAGCGATTGGTGTGCTGGCTCCACCGTGAAATACAAAATCGTCGCCACCGCCAACATCAGACATACTTTGAAATTCTCAAACCGTCCAGCCTTAGCTAGCCACGGCTCAACATGACTGACCCAGTGGATACGCTTGTTGTAGTCGATGAAATAACTTAACCCAATCATGATCAAAAACGCCCCACCAAACGCATCAATCATCGGCGATGCCTCATGCAGAATATGGCCGTACTCGGCTGGCTTATTGATAGCCAAGTCAACCACCTCGGTGAAACCATGACCACTCGCCACCATAACGATGAAAATTGGCAAAATAAACCGTACCACAAAGACCGCCACAAAGATGCCGACCGTCAAAAATACCTTTTGCCATGCCGAGCTCATGCCAGCCAACACCTTACTGTTAATCACCGCGTTGTCAAAGCTAAACGTAACTTCCAGCACTACCAAAATAGCAAATAACCAGAGACCGCCAAGACCCAAGTGCATGAACGTCAAACCGCCCAAAATCAATGTCAATAGTGCTGAAAACCAAAAAATTCGAAATGGATGATGTGAATGCCAGAGATGCTTCATATTGCTTTAGTATAGCATATCTATGAGCGCAATCTTACGCTTACCTCAAACCAGCGGGCAAAAGGCTATCCTCTACAGTCCACATAGTCCTGCCATTTTTTGACAATTCCATCCTCCTGATAGTACTCATGTGCGCGCCAACTGGACAAGAAAGCTTCATCTTGTTCAATTTCGCCAAGGAGCGGAAAAATCTCACTAAGTAGCATTTTGTCGGGGTATCGTTCGTCGTCCGTCAGGAGACATTGCCCATTATTGCACAAGTGTGTATTTAAAAATGTGAAGCGTTTAGTGCAAATATAGCCGGGCTTCGAGCAGTGCAAGCGAAAATCGTGCATGGTTTTAATCGGCTGTGCCTCATCCTGGTAGGCCTCGAACTTGTACATCACCCAAACTAGTGGCGTATCAAACGTCATATTATCAGACAGTTGCTGCTGGCTATGCCGTAAGTTGTCCAGCTCTATCCGTATCTGTTCGACACTGCTATTCTTCAATTTTGCCAACGCCAAACGGCGCTCCGCAGCAGCAATCTTTGCCGTCAAAGTCTTATACTCATCATACATATCAAGCAGCTTATCAACCGCCGCTCTCGCGCTATTCGTACCTTCCATCATCCCAACTCCTTCATAATTACTGCGCGCGTAATCTCACGTGCCCGCTCACCAATGACAACCAATTTTAATGACTCGTCAGTGGTACCGCGCGTGACTTGTATTTGCTGCGGCGTTGCTTCGATGTGAAATATCTCGTCACCATCAGCAACCGCGCCTTTCATGCGCCGCAAAGCATATTTATCTCGCAAACTAGCCCAGATCTTCTCAATCTTCTCAGCACTAATAGCCAATTCAGCCACATCAATCACGCTATAATTTAAAGCATACTCAGCTGCGTTTTTCACAGGCTCGTGCAGTAGTAAATAATCCAAAATGTGCGACTCGCCGCCAAGCTGGACCAGATCAAATTTGCCGTGATCCATATTCATAACGTTGGTTACCCCTTGTTGCAACAATGTTTCAATGAGCTGCTGGCGGTCATTTTCAGCCAGTAAATCCAGCTTGCTGATCAATACCATGTCCGCCGCCCGAGCTTCCGCTAGCAAAGCCTCCGCCAGGCCATCAGCCCTGGCTTCAGCTCCATCCACAACATACAACGACTGCTGCAAATCATACTGCTCAAAGGTATCACCAGCCAGCAATTTCTCAACCACCCGCAAAGTATTAGCAACACCAGTTGACTCAATGATAACCGGTGCTTTTCCGCTTATTGCAAAATTGTGCAAAATATCAACCAACTCTTCGCCACTACTACAACAGATGCATTCGCCAGCAATTGTCGCCAGCTCATCAACGCGTTGTGCTAATGTACAGCTGTCAATACTTTCCGACGCAAACTCATTTTCAATCACTCGCGCGCCGGCAAACTCAGGCTGCTGCACCAAAAAATCGACCAGCGTCGTTTTGCCAGCACCCAGTGCGCCGTTCACCAGATATAATGCAATCTTATCATTCATAATTAGCCTTTCTTATACACATATACTGAATTAATAATATCGTCGTCAGGATTATACTCGACCAGCAGCTGTACGCGCCGCAAACTATTCGGGTCAAACGCTGGGTATAACAATGTTTTCGCGCCATGAGCACCACGCACGATGATCCGCCCGCCAGGCCGGAGCGCTGGCAAAATATTATCAATAATTTGCTGTTTGGCTTCAGCTGAATCACCCGCCAGCCCAGCCACATAAATCACGTCGTAAGCACTATCCGGCAAAGCTACCGCCGCTCCGTCCGCCAACAAACACTCGCCAACCGGCCAAGCAATCGCCCGTGCCAGCTCGTGCGACTGCGCCAAAGCGGCCGGCGCCACATCCACCAAATCAACCGCCGCGCCTGTCTGACGCCACAGACACCAAGCGGTTAGAGGCAGGGGACCGCTGCCAATCATCGCCGCGCGGCGGTTGATTTGGTGGATGTGGCGCCGGCCGCTTTGGCGCAG
>CAJPSL010000065.1 GCA_905373315.1 Candidatus Saccharimonadota bacterium | reverse complement strand
TAGGAACGGCAAAATTGGGCTGAGTGCATCAGGGATATTATAGGCATCCATGTGAAGAATTGGCTGGCAGCGGGTGCGGTGAATGAGCAGGCGCTAGCTGACATGGCTCGGACACGTGAATTGATCAACAACGGCCTGAGTCTGCGCATGAAGAAGGACGAGCATCAGGAGTCGATCAAGGTTCGCCAACCGCTGCAATGTGCGGCATATACGGGCGTAAAATTAACTGACTACTATGAACAAATCATGGCCGAGGAGCTCAATGTTAAGGAAATTCGCTGGATTGAGAGTCTAGACGAGCACTTGGCTGATTATGATGTGACCGAGGGTGTGATCAAGCCAGAGAGTTGGGTAGAAATTAGTAAGCACTTAACGCCCGAACTCAAACGCGAGGGTCTGATGCGTGAAGTCATTCGCCATGTCCAAAGTGCGCGCAAAAAAGCGGGCTTACAAGTGGACGATCGGATTATGCTGCAGCTGACGACGGATGATGAGCAGCTTCGCCAAGCAATTGATGAGCACGCTGAGCTAATTGCCGCTGAGACATTGGCGACCTTTGGCCAAGGCGAAGCGTATTCGACTACGGCGACAATAGAAGGCGCGGAGCTACAAATTACGCTTCAACGCCAGTAATACTGTGCTTAAGTAGAGCGGTTGGGATTGACGTATTGATGATAATGTGCTATCATATTTTAGTTAAATTGATAAAACAAACATATGAAAGTTACATTTTTTCATCCACGCATTCAGTTTGAACCGATTGATCCATTGGCTGATGGCTTGGGGGAGGAAATTGCGCGTGAGCAGCAAGAACCTCAGGCCATTCGTTTGGATCAGTCAGACATTACTGACATCCAACGTTTTTGGACTGATGTTGAAGAAGACCTCCACAGAGGTAACTCAGTGGAATTTTCTGAATAGCCCACGTCAGCGGCAACCGTTAGTGCTATAATTGGTACATGTTTGCAATTGACGTAATGTCGCTATTGGCACGAGCAGGTGGTGGCGGAAGTAGTTCTGGGGGTTCTGGTGGCGGCGGAATCTTTGCGCTACCCGCAGTTGTAGCTGCTGGCGTAGCTGGTTTTGTTCGCTCGAAAACAGGTTCCAAGGCTGCTGGTGTGGCAGTGGGTATGGCGGCCGGGACCGTGGTTAGTTTGTTGTATCTTTGGGGTGGTACATTCGCTTTCATCGTGGCGATGATATCTACTGTCATCGGTGCCTTCGGTGGTGCGTGGGCTGATAAGTTGGGTCGGTTCCGAAAGGGTAGTGCAGCAGCGCAACGGTCCGTGCAGCAGGCAGCTGCTTCGGACGCGGCGTGGAGCCCAGAGCGGTTAACAGAGTATGCCGCATCAATTTTTGGTAAGTTCCAGCGCGATTGGCAGCAGATGGACGTAGCGTCAATTCGGACTTACACCACACAGCGATATGCAAATCACATCAGTCTGATGCTATACGCCTTGCAGCAAATGGGCCGTGCAAATCAGATGAGCAATATTCGCATCAAGGAAATTATCATCACGTCTGCTCATGACGATGCCAATGACCAGCAAGACCGTGTTAGTTTTGGTATTTTGGCTCAGGCAAATGATCAATTGATCGATACAGCAAGTGGTGATGTTTTGACTGCGACGACAGAGGAGTTTGGCGAACAATGGAACTTTGTGCGCCATGAAAACACTTGGCTACTAGACAGCATCGATCAAGCGACAGAAGAAGAGAGCATGTTGGTGCGGTCTTTGAGGCAATTTGCCGCCGACAACAGGATGTACTTTAGTCCAGATTGGGGTAATTTGTTGCTGCCAACCAGAGGTCAGTTATTTAAGGCTGGGTTTAAGAATGCAGATATCAATAACCATATCATTGGCTTCTGGACGGGTGATTTGTTGGTCCAGTTATATACCTATCGCACCAAAGAAGACGAGTCAGGCGACCAATACGTGGTCGGGCAAATCAATTTGCCAAAATCATATGGTGGAATTTTAGTGGAGCGGCGCGGTAAACTCCTGTCGCGTCTGAAAGCTCCGCGTGGATATAACAAAGTGTCTTTGGAATGGGGCGATTTCAATAAACGTTATCAGGTGTACGCGACTGACGAAAATCAAGTGACAAGTTTTGAGCTGCTCAACCCATCTTTTATGGCGTGGTTATACGACCAAGATATTAAAGTGAACATTGAAGTGGTTGACAATGTCGTGTATCTCTATGCAAAACTAAGCGCCAATGAGCAGCGCTACGAATCGATGCTGGAAATCCTGAAACGAAGTCACAAAGAACTAAAAATGTAAGGAGAAATCATGATTACCAAAGCTATCATCCCGGTTGCTGGTTGGGGCACGCGGATGCTGCCGATTACCAAATCAATCGAAAAATGTATGTTGCCAGTGGGGACGCGTCCGGTGGTTGATTATATCGTGCAGGATATCGTTCGGGCGGGCGTGAAAGATATTTACTTTGTGGTTGGTGAGCAAAGCACTCAGGTGCAGAGCTATTACCGGTCGAATATCCAGCTGAATGATTATTTGCGGCGCGCTGGTAAACAGGACAAATTAGCTCTGGTGGCGCCGCTGCGCGATGTGCGAATACATTTTTTAACTCAGCCAGGCACTGGGGGTTATGGTACGAGCATTCCAGTGGGGCTGGCGAGCGAATTCACTGAGCCGGGCGAGTCGGCGTTTGTGGTGATGGGCGATCAATTTTTCTGGCGCAGCGACGGTGGCTCAAATGCGGCTGATCTGGCGGAATTGGTGGAGGCGCGTGGCCTGTCGGCTGGTTTGCTGGGCAATCCTGTCGAGGAGGCCTTTATTCCGCACACTGGCATCATCGAAACTGACCAGCAGGGCAATTTTGTGCACACGTTTCTTGCTCTTGTAGCGAATAACGCGGATTTTGTCGCCC
>CAJPSL010000064.1 GCA_905373315.1 Candidatus Saccharimonadota bacterium | reverse complement strand
GGCGGCGGCTGGTAATCACTATGCCTGACGTTCTATTGTTAGCATTGGCGGCGGTTCTGCTGGTATTATCGGGCTCGTTCTCAGGCTTGAATATTGGGCTGATGATGGCGCGGCCGGATGATTTGAAGCGCAAAGCCAGACACGGCGATGTGATCGCTGCGCGGGTGTATCGCTACCGCAAGGATGGTTATTATCTGATTTTTTGTATTTTGCTGGGCAATGTCGGTGTGAATACGGCGATGTCAATTTTACTGGGTAATATGACGAACGGCGTGATTGGCGGGTTGATTGCCACGCTGCTGATCACGATGTTTGGCGAGATTTTACCGCAGGCGATTTTTACGCAGCGCGGCTATCAGATCACGCGTTATTTCTTCTGGCTGCTGGATGTGATTTATGTATTATTTTGGCCACTGGCCCGGCCGATGTCCAAGCTACTCAATCGCTGGGTAGGCAAGGAAGTGCCACAGCTGTACTCACACCAAGAGCTAGAACAGATCATTCACGAGCATGCTGAGCGGTCGGACAGCCCAGTTGACTATGACGAAAGTCGCATCGCGGCGGGAGCACTGCAGTTTAGTAAAAAGACTGCTGGTGATTTGGTGACGCCGATTAGTAAGGTGTTTACGGTGGAGTTGGATGATGAGCTGGATGCGACACTGCTGGCACAGATCAAACATGCTGGCCATTCGCGGATCCCGGTGCGTGATGATGGGCGGCTGGTAGGAATTTTATATGTCAAAGATGTGGTGGGGCGCGAGCTGCCACTGCCGGTGAGTCAATTGTACCGTGACAAGATTCATGACATCGACGCGCGGTCGCGGCTGGACACGGTGCTCAGCCGATTTATCCAAACCCGCAATCACTTGTTTGTGGTGATGGATGATGAGAAGGAGCTGGGCATTATCACACTGGAAGATGTGGTTGAAGAGATTTTGGATCAGGAGATTGAGGATGAGTATGATGAATTACGATGAGCTGTTGGGGCTAGCGGAATCTTCGCTCGCCGTGACGGCGGTCGTGAGCACAGTACCCAGTACTACTCTGACGGATACCGTCTCTCACGAGACACTGGACAGGGCGGTGACACGAACACCCACTGAACCTTAGGTTTATGAGTTTGTGTCTTTAATTATAGACGTTATTTTTTGATATATTTTTTCTATATCGTTAATGGGTGTCTGGCTACTATTGTTCGTAAGCTGATCAAATAGTGTCGCTAAAAAATCCCAATCAATTACGGAGTTTTTTTCAGTGAGGCGAGCCATGGCGAAGCAAATTACGTCTAACGATTCTGCGACATCTGTTTTGTTTGGTGTGAATTTGTAGATATCAATAATCTCACGAGCAATGATTGCCTGGTGTATTTGATGGTTTTGAGTACTGTTCATGACGTTAGTGTAGCATGTAATATCTATTAAATGATGAGAATATATATTTCTAAACAATTTATTTACTCAAAAGTACTTGACATTTTATAGTACCTTGTATAACATAGTACTATGTACAAAGAAACTACAAGGAGCAAGGTATGAGAAGAATCGATATCATCAAGCGGGCGGGACGGAATCTTCGCCAGTCAAAAGGTCGGACGATTTTGACGTCATTGGCGATTTCTGTCGGGGCGTTTACGATTGGTCTGGCGCTGATGGCTGGCGAGGGTGGTCGCCTGTACACAAATAGTATAGTTGACGCGGCTGGCGATAAAAAAGTGATCATGGTTGCTAAAAAAATTGAAGCTGAAAAGAAAGATCAATTGCCAGAATACGGCAATTCAGAGCAAGATGCTGGAAAAAATAAGGAATCAGCCATACGAAGCAAATATGTGCTCAATGACAAGGACTTAGAAAAAATTCGCCAAACACCACATGTAAAAACGGTAACACCGGCGTATTCAACTGATGGTGTCGCCTATGCTAAAAGCTCGGCGAATAATAAAAAATTTGCGTTAACAGTGGCTGTTAAAATGGACAGAACTCGGGCAGAATTGGCGGCGGGGTCACTGGAAGATTTCATACCAAAGTCGGGTGAGATTATCATCCCAGATGATTATGTGAAGCAGTTGGGCTTTAAGGATGCGCAGTCGGCAATTGGTCAGACGATAACCTTGGGTGTGCGCAGTGCAGCGCAGGGTGGAGACGTTGCCAAAGAGGTGTCGTTCAAGATCGCGGCGGTGGACAAAAAGTCAGACACTGTTTTGTTCTATGAGCCAATGTTGAGAATTTCAACAGCTGATGCTAAGGCTATCTATGAATTTAGCCACGACAAGAGCCAACCGCATCAGTATTCAACGGCGATTGCTATGGTGGATGATGAGAAAAATGTTGATACTGCTAAAGATGTGATTGGCAAAGACTATAACGCGTACTCAATTCAGGATATTCGGAAGGCGCTACTAACAATGGTTAATGTAGCACAGGTGGCGCTGGCAGGATTTGGTGGCTTGGCATTACTGGCTAGTGTGTTTGGAATCGTGAATACTATGTACATTTCGGTGCTGGAGCGAACGAGCCAAATTGGCTTGATGAAAGCGCTGGGGATGCGTGGTCGTGATATTGGCAAGTTGTTCCGGTATGAGGCAGCATGGGTTGGTTTGCTCGGTGGCTTGATTGGCGTTGGGCTGGCGAGTTTGGTGACGTTACTAAACCCAGTGATTACTAGCACCTTGGGTTTAAGTGCAGGGACAAACTTACTGGTCATCAATCCGCTGCAAATTGGGCTGTTGGTGTTTGGACTAGTAGTGATGGCAGTAATTTCTGGCTGGCTGCCGAGCCGCAAGGCAACAAAATTAGACCCAATTGAGGCATTAAGGACAGAATAGGAGAGAGGTCATGATTGAACTAAAAAATGTGACAAAAGTTTATGGCAAAAAGAAGAACCAATTTACGGCGCTGAAAAATGTCAGCCTGACCATCCCAACGGGAGCTAGTGTAGCTATCTTAGGTAAATCTGGTTCAGGAAAATCGACGCTGATGCACGCGATTTCCGGGCTGGACCGGCCACAACACGGCCAGGTGATTATCGATGGACAAGATATTTTGCAGCTGAAGCCAAAGCGAGTCGATGAGTTTCGCGCCAAGAAAATCGGCTT
>CAJPSL010000063.1 GCA_905373315.1 Candidatus Saccharimonadota bacterium | reverse complement strand
TCTCGTCGGGTGCCATGGAAAACTGGGGGCTCATCACCTACCGCGAAAGTTGCCTGCTGGCTGACTCGAAATTAACACCAGAGTCATCCAAGCGCTTCATCGCCACCGTCATCGCTCACGAGCTCAGCCACCAGTGGTTTGGTAATTTGGTGACCATGCAGTGGTGGAATGATCTGTGGCTGAACGAGAGCTTCGCCAATATGATGGAATACGTCGCAGTCGACGCACTGCATCCTAAGTGGCGGATGTGGGAGGATTTTGCGACGGGCGAGGTCACAGTGGCGCTTCGACGCGATAGCCTAGACGGTGTGCAGCCAGTGCAGGCTGATGTTAATCACCCGGACGAGATCAGCACTTTGTTTGACCCAGCGATTGTTTACGCCAAGGGCGGACGACTGCTGGTGATGGTACGGCGGCTGATTGGCGAGGAGGCGTTTCGAGCTGGTTTGAAGTCATATTTTGAAAAATTTGCTTACCAAAACACTGTTGGCGATGATTTGTGGCAGGAGCTAGAGACTGCCAGCGGTCAGCCAGTTGTTGATTTGATGAACACTTGGATTTCCCAGCCAGGCTTGCCAATCGTGCGAGTCGAGCAGGACAATTCGACTGAGCAATCTACTGTCACGTTAAACCAAGAACGCTTTTTCATTGGCGATCATAAGCCATCCGACGCCTTGTGGCCGATTCCATTGTTCACCAACCAACCACTTGATGACGAAATTTTAACTGAACGTGAGAAAACATTCACCATTGAAAAACCACTGCAGCTGAACTGTGGGCTGAACGGGCATTTCGTGACCAAATACGATACCGCTACTCGCGAGCAACTATTAGCCAACATTCATAAGCTACCGACACTAGACAAAATCTGCCTACTCCAAGACGCTACATTATTAGCTCGGGCTGGATGTGAAAATTCAGCTTCACTCCTGCCACTGGCGCTGTCGCTGAAACATGAAACCAACGAAAAGGTTTTCGACATGGCGGCTGGTGCACTGGCGGAGCTACGCAAATTTGTTGACGATGATGACGACGGCAAAGCCCGCTTGAAGCAAATTTCTGGCGAGTTTGCCCGCGCTACGTTTGACGAACTAGGCTGGGACGAAACGCCTGGCGAATCCGACGACGACCGCGAGCGGCGCGTCACTGCTCTGGGCTTGATGATCTATAGCGAAGACCAAGCAGTGCTAGCGGAAGCCAAGCGACGGTTTGATAATCAATCCCTCGAAGAATTACCAACAGAAATCCGTTCACTGATCATCAGTGCCAATGTGCGACACTTTGAGACACCAGAGATGATCGACAGCCTGTTCCAGACCTACCAGCAGACGCCGTCAAACGACCTGCAAGCCGACATCACCCTGGGACTTACTGCTACCAAAAACCCTGAAACTGCGCAAAAAATCCTCACAAATATCAAGCGTCCTGATATCATTCGTCGGCAAGATGCCAGTCGTTGGTTTGTCTATCTCATCCGCACTCACGAAAGCCGCCACCTCACCTGGAATTGGCTGAAGGACAATTGGACGTGGGTTGAAACAACCTTTGCTGGCGACAAAAGCTACGATGATTTCATCCGCTACGCTGCCATCGGGCTGACAACGAGCGACGAACTGGCTGACTTTCGCCACTTCTTTGAGCCGATGCTGAGTATCCCAGCCCTGACCAGGACGATTGAACTAGGTATCACGGAAATCGCAGCACGAGTTGAGCTGATTGAGCGAGACAAGGCGGGCGTGCTCGCTGCTTTGCAAACAACGCTGTGATATATTACGCCACATGTTTGACAAAATATCTTGACATTTTATGTCATTAGTTATATAATGATAATAGCTTCTGCTAGTGCTTATATATGAAGGACAAAAATTGCTCTTCAGCCTCAGCAGAAGACCCATTTCTTCTTCCACAGCACAAGAGGAGGTGAAAAAATGGGAGAGGCGATTTTCTGTCTCCGTGGAGGCAGAAAAATACGGATACACAACGAGATGTCCCCTCAAGAATCGGAGCACTTTTTCTCTGATATGTTGGACGGAGGGGCTCTTTACACTGCTACCATACATGCCACTGACGGCAGTGTCGTGGTAGTTCGAACGACTGACATCATGTGGGTTGAATTGTCCGCTGATGATCCGGCGCCAACAGAGGCGCGCTCAGATTAAAATATCTGTAAAAAATCGCGGAGAGTCCGCGTCCCCACATCGCCACGGTGTGGGGTTATTTCTTTTAATTCAACACCATAGCCTCTTTGACTACTGACGAGTCGCCCTCAACAGCTACTGCCAGTAACCGCATGTCACATCCTTCATATTGCGGAGACTGTGTCATAAACAGCTCTGCCGCAAAGCGCATTTGTCGCTGTTTTTTGGCGGTAATCGCCCCCATCCCACCACCAAAATCATCATTTTTGCGGTATTTTACCTCAGTAAACCACAGCACATCATCTTTCATGCTGACAATATCAATTTCGCAGTACCGCGTCCGCCAATTGCGAGCGATAATCTCATGTCCGTCCGCCGCCAGCCAGTCTGCGGCCGCCTGCTCTCCCATATCGCCAATCTGCCGGGTTGTTATCGGCTTATCAGTACTATGAGTAGTGGTTGATTTCAGGTTGTTTGGGGTAGCGCCTTTATCAGCATACTTAGCCAACGGCGCAAAACTTAGCCGATGTAGTGGCGTCACGCCCAGCCGTTCAATCACCGCACGGTGCTTGGCCACGCCGTAGCCAGCATTTGACGCGAAACCGTAGCCTGGATAGACCGCATCTTGCTCGGTCATAAACTGGTCACGGGCCACTTTGGCGATGATCGATGCTGCCGACACACTGGGGATCAAACCATCAGCTTTCGCCATCACTGTCACATATCGCTCCAGTGCTGTATCTGCCAGAAAATTAACCGTCCCGTCAATGATGATTTCATCAAATGCCAAATTCTTCTCTTTGCACTGCGACTGAATTTGCTTGACCGCTCGCCGCGTCGCCAGCCGCAAGGCCTGACTCATGCCAACGTCGTCCAATTCCCCGGCGCTCACCCAGCCCAGCGCCCAGGCAGCCGCCTGATCGCGAATCACCCCATCCAAAGCCTCGCGGCGTTTTTTGGTTAATTTTTTACTATCATTTAGCCCCTCAATCTCAGCACCACCCAAAATCACTGTGCCAACCACCAGCGGTCCCGCCCATGGCCCACGCCCAACTTCATCAATGCCGAGAATCATACCC
>CAJPSL010000062.1 GCA_905373315.1 Candidatus Saccharimonadota bacterium | reverse complement strand
TCTTGCTCAAAATTGGTCATGATGAGAATCTTGCTGTTAGGCACCGGCATCGGCCTATACATCTGTAAAGCCTTTGTCGAGTCACACGGCGGCAGCATCTCCGCACGCAGTCAAGAAAACCAAGGCTCAATTTTCTCCTTCACCATCCCCGTCTACGCCTCGGTGAAAGAAAAGTTATTAGAAGACGGCCAGCTAAACAATCGGTTAATTCGCACTGACGGCGGGTGGATAAAAAATCACAAAATGTATAGGGAGTAATCATGGCGATCAAAACAATTTTATGCATTGAAGACGACAGATTTATCGGCGAAATGTACGTGCGCAGTTTGGAGCGCGCAGGCTATACCGTCACCTGGATGGTGGATGGCAACGATGGCTTAGTGGCAGCGCGCAACCAGTCGTACGACTTGATTATTTTGGACTTGATGTTGCCAGAGCAGCGTGGCGATCAGATTTTAGACGCCCTCAGGAACGGCGAAACTGATTTGGTGCCTAACAGCAAGATTCTCATCATGACCAATTTTGAGCAAGACGACCAGTCCAAGTCGCAACTGCTGCCTAGAATCGACGGCTATCTCATCAAAGCCGACATCACACCCCGAAAACTGCTGGAAGTGATTGAGCAGCTGGGTGACTAGCTAAATCAAGATTCTCGCATATCTCGGATTGGGCTGCGGCGCACATTGCGCATCAGTGGCAGCACGACACTGAGTAGGCCAGTAATGATACACGCTCCCAAAATAAGACACAGTTGACGTAAATCAACGCCAACAAGATGTATTTTATTGCTGGAGCTAATTATACCAAATCCATATTGAGCCTGAGCTGTAAGCTGTGGTGCAAATTGACTATCCAACACATATGCTCCTATAAAACCAATGATACTGGCGAATAAAGCCGCCGAAGCAGATAAGATCACTACGTACAGCACATACACCAGCACAATGTCGATTCGCTTAAAGCCAATAGCACGAAAGACTGCTGTCTCATGCCTCCCATCGACAATTGTGCGACCAACCGTAACCCACATGATGAATGCCGCCAATATCATGACACCGACCATGATATAGATTGACCATTGTTTAAATATAGCTTGCATATCGTCTAGCGCAGCGCTATTGCTAAACGCTAAACTGGCTTGATATGGATGTCCGATTGGCTTACATGAATTATCATATTGGACTGTACAACTCTGCTCATCAATAAATCTCTGCGCATCACTAGCATTAGCAAATTCAACAAAACGACGCTTATTGTCCTCATTGCCCATTAGATAGAGGGGCTCGTAGGTTAATAAGTCAGCATAGTCAGTTTTGTTGGGCAGCTGGTTATATAGTGTACGCGGTATAGCTTGTCCAATTCCCTCTGTACGTAGCATCTCAGCAAGTATGTCGTTGGTAGTGCGGGATTTTTCACGTTGTTGTTCTTGTTCTGGATTGAGCACCTCACTACTAGGCGACATTCCAACCACCTTGAAAGTGATAAATTTGCTAATGGCCACCGTTTCTTTGCCAAATTTTGCGTCAAAAAGTCTTTGATTTACTTCCTGTTTTTTCTCTTCAGCTGTACGCGTGTCATGGGTGATGGCAGCATTTTCACATTTCGTAGGATCGGGCAGAGCATACAGTAAACTTGGTTTTTGATAATTTTTGTTGTTTTGGTTGGCGGCAATTTCTTTCTTTTGTTGTAGCGTTTTTTGTATCAATGACTGTGAAACGCTGTTTCGATAGCACATTTTGAAACTTAATTTGGCAATGTTGTCGCGGATAATTTTGAGACGTTCAAATTTTTCGGCAGCACTAGCGCTTGCTGGTAATTTCTCTAATTTTAATAGCTGCTCAATAACATTTTGTGGCAGAATAACTGGTAAGCTTGATCCATCAGGTCTCCAACCTGCATTATCAGGCAGTACGATCCCTTTTGTCGTTTCAGGGGGTGCCAGAGTTATGCCTGAAGTGTTAATCGGGGGTTTTACATCATAATGAGTATTCACTTCTGCTTCGTTTGAAGAGTCGTGAAACACCTCCTTGCCATCAATGAGAGGGGACAATGACGATCTCTTTTTGATAGCATACGATTCTTCGGTAAAAGTTTTAATTGCGCCGTACTGCTTGGCGAGTTGTGACAATTTTGCCTCGTCAAAAGCTGGCGTACTGCTATATTTTTCTTTTAATAGCTGAAGCGTGATACCATTTGGATCATTAATAGATAGTTGTGTAGAACCATCAGATGTTTGCGTATATGGCGGCCGATCGTTGACATGAGAATACTCTAAACCCAGACGTTTTGCTTCAGTAGTTTTTTGTGTGACCAATGATTCATACCGTTTTTTTGCTTTAGCAACCAATCCGGGATCACGAATAGTTTTATAGAATTCGTCTGCGCTGGGAGGGGTATTTAGCACGCTAACAATGTAACGACTCGTTAGCCCCTCTTTGCGAAACGAGTCAATGCTCTGAAATAACCCATGAGTAACGAGCGAAGCAGCAATTAAAACGCCAAACAACATACTTGCCAATAAGACAGTAAGGAACGTCCGTAATTTACGAGCACGGAGCTTCGTGAAAGCCAATACTCCAACGTCAGTTAGCTTGATCATAAAGCCTCCCGTCCTTTAGTGTAATGACACGGTCAGCCTGAGCTGCGACTTCAGTATCATGTGTAGCGATAATTACCGTCGTACCATATCGTTCTCGAATCTGCTGAAATAGTTGGATTATATCATGACTATTTGCAGAGTCGAGATTGCCAGTCGGCTCATCAGCCAAGATGATAGCAGGTCTATTGAGCAGCGCCCGAGCAATGGCGGCACGCTGAATCTGCCCACCTGAGAGTTCACGTGGACGATGATTTAGTCGATCATACAAGCCAACTTGCCGTGCTAATTCTTCAATGCGCTGTTTACGCTCCGCACGTTTCATACGCTGCGGCATTGAGGCGACTTCAATATTACGACGTAATGTCAAAAATGGTTGCAAATAAAATGACTGAAAAACAAATCCAATGGTTTGGTTACGAAATTGTGACAATCGACGGTCACTCATCTTACGAATTTCTTGACCATTGACGACAACCTCACCAGAGGTAGCTTTGTCTAATCCGCCCAGCAAATGCAGTAGGGTACTCTTACCACTACCACTCACGCCAACGAGGGCAATAAATTCACCCTTGTTGACTTCCAGCGAAACACTGTCAACGGCCCTGATTTTTTGTTTACCAATCTTATACTCTTTGACTACATTTGTAGC
>CAJPSL010000061.1 GCA_905373315.1 Candidatus Saccharimonadota bacterium | reverse complement strand
ACCATAGCCATGAAAATAATAATCAAAATAATCACTACTAGCCACGTTGGCAAACCACTTAGCAAACTGCCGATCCATTCAGCCATTACAATACCTCCTCTAACATCGCACCCGTTCGCCTAACCAGCTCCATCGTTCGACGGTAATTCTGCCGAGTCGGACCAATCACGCCGATGTAACTGCGATCACTAAACGATGAACGAAACTTACTGATGATCAGGGTCGCGCCGCTGGCTTTACCGATTGGGTTCTCACTACCAATGAACACGTTGAGCGGTTCATTGGGCGCAGCTTCAACCAGCCAGGGTTCGATGTTATCAATCAGCCTAGCGATAGCCTGAACGTGATTACCTTCAATAAACTCTGGCTGAGAAAATAGCTGCGTCATACCGTTCATGTACAGATGATCGCCAAACGAGGCAAAACCAAAATTACCAGTCAGTTCAACCAGACTATCAACCGCGCTGCGGATGGCTCTGTCAGATTTATCAACGTGCGAATTAACATGTGCCTCGATCGCCCTCGCACTGCGATCGATACCACTTGGTAGTTCGGTCATTTGAGCGGCAGTGATACCATTGACATAAAACCGATAGCCTTTGTCAGTCGGGATACGGCCGGCACTGGTGTGCGGTGCCTCGATAAACCCCATTTCCTCGAGTTTGGCCATTTCGCTGCGGATGGTAGCGCTGGACACACCAAACAATTTGGCAAGCGTCACACTACCAACTGGCGCCGCAATTTCAGCGTACTGTTCGATGATGGCGGCTAAGATAGCCTGCTGGCGTTCAGTCATGGCTATATTATAGCGTACATCTGGCACTCATACAAGTAGAGTGCTAAGTTGTCTTCTGCTTGGCACGGCGTGCAGTCGTGCGGGTGTGCGTGAACTGCCTGGCTGCGTCAGACGATAGCATCAGGATAATCGTGATATTAATGCCGATGAATGCCAAGGTTCCAACGCTCGTCCAGGTGATTTTACCGATGGTCAAGGTGAATGACGTTGCCAACACTGACAGGCTCGACAATATCATCAAGAGTAGCCTATCTTTGTTAGAGCCGCGGAACGTACCTCGTGACAGCACAGCTGTTACTAAGATCCAGCCCGCGCTCAAACTCAGCACTCCTCGAATAATCCACTCCGCTCCTGTGGCGGCCACAGAAGTGTCCAGGCCTTCAACGATAAAGTCCTGGGTTGTCTGATGCAACAATTCGTCAAACAGCAAAAAATCAAACAAGGCGCCCATCAGGACAATCATCATAGCCAAGGCCGTAAACAAAATAGCAAACGATATTTGCGGCGGTCGGCGATTCCACAGCTGCTGCAGCACCGTGTCGTGTTCTTCCGTGGAGACTGCATATTCATGAGCTGTTGCGTCCAGAATAACCCCCGCTCTTTCGGCAATCGTCTGCTGATTTGCTACAATTGCCGCCAGCTCCAATACCGGCAAGTCACCATCTGTCTGAATACTGTCGCCCCCGCCATTGCGCGAGTGATAACCCGTCGAAAAGTCTTTCAAATTTGTCACTGCCACCTGTGGTGTATGTTCGGTGACGGTACTCACAATATAGTCACGCTCGATGTCAGTATTTTCGTCAATTTTATGAGTAACTTGCAGGGTGAACAATGACAATCCGACACTTTTGTCGTATGTTCCTGCTGCCAGCCAATCGACCTGATGGCCACCAGGCAGCAACCAGCCCTGAGGGCAGCGCCAAAACCGCACGTGATGACGTTTACCGGGGCTGCCATCTACTTCTTGCTGGTAGGCAAAGTCTTGGCGACGGCCAAACAAAAACAGCGATGACACAGGAGCTGAGGTATAGCTCCTACCAGTTAGCGTAGAGAAAATAATCTTCCAGGATGAGCGTGCGGTGATTTCATCGGCAATCGTCCAGCCAGCATCAATCATCGCTTGATGTAGCTGGGCTTCTGATCCTCTGAGCGCCACATTGACTGGGTCACCTAACAATCCATCAGCAGTCCGCGTACGACCGATGAAATAGTTCGGTACATACAGGCTACTTAAAATACGGTGCAATCGAGGTAAAGCCAAGTAGGCCATGATGACCCAAAATAGCGCAAAAAACGCCACCAGCCACCAACCGCCAGAATACCAGCCCTCACGCCAAACCAACCAACCGAACCAAAATGAAGCCAAACCGGCCAACAAGAAAAACGCTTGGTCGATCAGCGCAGACAACGACCATGGCGAACGACGCAATGCCGAAGCTCGTTTTTGAATATGGTCGGGAATCTGTTGACGATAACTCATACTATATTATTATACTGCCGAATATGTTCTAAAAGCCTCCTTGCGGCCAAACGGGCTTCATCATCTTGCCGATTAAACAAGTCGCCACGTTCAATAATGTCACGACAGACACGAACCGCTCTATCAAGGTCATCATTAATAATAACATGATAATACGGTACAGAAAGTGCTTGTGTCATTTCTTTAACAGAACTAGCCAGTCGCTTAGGCCATTCAGCTTGAAATTCCTCCTCAGTAGTATACCGACTTTTCAGGCGGGTCAGCCAGGTTTCGTAGTCGGGAGGTATGATGAAAATTGAAATACTTTGCGGAGCTAGAATCTCATATTCCGCAGCGCCCTGCACATCAATATCGGCAATGACGGTTTTATTTTGCTCATATGCCGCCTGAATCTCAGCCGCTGAGGTGCCATAGACTGTGCCATGAACAAATTTAGCCTCAATAAATTCCTGGTTCCTTAGCATTTGTGCAGCCACGGTCGAGTCAATAAAATGGTAATCGACACCGTCAACTTCTGGGCGGTTATTGTTGATGCGCGGCGCACGTGTTGTGTGCGAAACGATGCTGCTAAAATCTGGAAACTGCAATAATCGCTTTTTGATGGTGTCTTTACCGGCGCCAGAGATGCCAGACAGTAGGGCAATCTTGGCTTTCTTGATCAGCTCGACGGTTGGCTCAGTTGGTTGATAATCAGCAATCAACCGCTCCAATTCGTCCATGCGTTTAGCTGTTCCTACGTTTGACGATCCAAAGGATACCTGCACCAATACCAACAGCTGCGAGTGAAGCGAGTGGCCAGACATTGTCACCAGTGTCAGCCAAGTAACCTTTGCCAGTTGGCTTTGTTGGCTGGGCAACTGGCGCGCCGGGATTGGTTGGCTGAGCAGGAGTTGGTGTTGGGGTTGGCGTCGGGGTTGGTGTTGGTGGGGTTGGTGGCGTAATATATGTTTCAAGTGACTCAGGTGCTACCTGGGAAGAGCAAACC
>CAJPSL010000060.1 GCA_905373315.1 Candidatus Saccharimonadota bacterium | reverse complement strand
CCGCCAGTGTATCGCCAATACCAGATATACCCATAACAGCCCCGTAAACAGTCCGCCACCCACAAAATGTGTGGTAAAACTAGTGTCTCGCCCCTCGATGAGCGGCGATGGCAAATACCACGAAATGCAGAACAACACACAGGCAATATACAGCAGCCAGCGATACTTCTTTTCGTCGATGAAACCATGGCGGCGTAGCACATACGGCACCGCAAATGCCAACGTCACCGGAACACAAACGGAAATATAATGAAAGATTGACATATTGGCATTATACCATGAGAAAACCGCCCTCAGAGAGGGCGGTCTATGTGTCTCAAGACTAATTACGCTTCTTTGTGGCGTGCTTCTACTTCAGCAGCTTTAGCGTCAAGTTCTGCCTGAGCAGCGTCTTTTTCAGCTTGCTTGGCAGCGGCAGCCTGTGCAGCTTCTTCTTTCAAGCGTTCAGCTTCTGCTTCAGCCTTGGCGTCGTGCACGTTGTTTACCGCCACGCGGTCAAAGTTTTTGGCAGTCAGACGAGCTGACTTACCAGAACGCTTGCGCAAGAAACTAAGGAACTTGCGGCGAACTTTAGCACGGCGGACAATTTCCACCTTTTCGATCAGTGGGCTGTGCAGCAAGAATGATTTTTCCACGCCGACACCTGATGCAATTTTGCGAACGGTAATGCGTGAGGTGTGTGAGCCTTTGTTGTCGGTGCGGATGACCACACCTTCAAACATCTGGATACGCTCTTTGTTACCTTCCTTAATTTTCTGATACACACGCACGGTGTCACCGCTACGGGCGTCAACAACTGCTTGCTTTTTCTGTGCTTGATTGACTTTATTGATTAGCTCAAAACTCATGATATTTCCTATCTTTCAAACCCGCCTCGGCTGGCCACGCAGTTGTACTCCTGCGGCTCCACACCTAACAAAGCTTGAATAATTTAACTCTGTACAACTTCAGTGTATTTTAGCATAGAATATGAAACTATACAAGGAGCCTGACAGTTATATGGACGTACGAATTACATGATCTATCAGACTGATGGAGAAAACCTGCCAGATGGAGTACAATAGTGATATGGATTACAACAAATTAGCACTTGAATTACACGAAAAATATAAGGGTAAAATCACTACCAGTTTGCGCGACCAAGAGAAACTGGACCGTGACAAATTGAGCTCGTATTACAGCCCGGGCGTTGGCGCAGTCAGTCAAGCGATTGCCGAAAACCCAGCAGACTTACCGAAATATACCTGGACGAATAATTTGGTCGGCGTCATTTCTGACGGCTCGGCGATTCTGGGTCTCGGTGATTTGGGGCCAAAGGCTGCTATGCCAGTGATGGAAGGTAAGGCACTGCTGTTCAAGCATTTTGCTAATGTTGACGCTGTGCCAGTTGTACTGGATGTTCACGACACGGAAGAGATTATCGCCACAGTTAAGGCAATTGCGCCAAGCTTTGGAGCGATCAACCTGGAGGATATCGCCGCACCAAAGTGTTTTGAGATTGAAGAGCGTTTGAAGGCCGAACTAGACATCCCCGTGTTCCACGACGACCAGCATGGCACGGCGGTCGTGGTGTTGGCGGGTCTGATCAATGCTGCGAAACTAACTGGCCGAAGCCTGGCAGACTGTAAATTTGTGGTTATTGGTGCTGGGGCAGCTGGTACGGCCATCATCAAATTATTGCATTTATACGGTGCGAGGAACATCGTGGCAGTAGACAGCCGCGGCATCATTGGCACGTCTCGCACTGATCTAAATGCTGAAAAAACTGCGCTACTAGAATACGTCGATGCTTCACAATCTGGCTCAATTGATGACGCCATCACTGACGCTGACGTGTTCATCGGCGTGTCACGCGCTGGACTACTCACACCGGAGTTGGTACAGAAAATGGCCAAGGATCCGATCATCTTTGCCCTGGCAAACCCAGTGCCAGAAATCATGCCAGATATCGCTCGGGAGGCTGGCGCAGCGGTGGTAGCCACCGGCCGTAGTGATTTTCCAAACCAAGTGAATAATTCCCTGGCCTTTCCAGGTATCTTCCGTGGCGCCTTGGATCACGGTGTGAAAAAAATCACCGACCAGCACAAACTGGCTGCCGCTGAAGCTTTGGCTGGACTAGTCGAAAACCCAACCGCTGACGAGGTCATCCCTTCGCCATTTGATGAGCGAGTGGTTTCAACCGTCGCCGCAGTGATACGGTAGCAAGTTCTCCGCTAACTCATACGAACCATATGAGCCGCGCCTAGATGACGCGGTTCACTTCTTCTATGGTGGTTTCGCCACGAAGCGCCGCCAGCACACCAGCTTGCAGTAGCGTAATAGTCCCCTGCTTTTTGGCAACTTCTTCAATAGCTTCGGCGTGGATATCAACAATATCTCCACGCAAAAACTTCTGAATTTCTTCGGTCACAATCAACTGCTCCATCACCGGGATACGCCCCTTGTAACCAAATGGTGCTTCTGGCGTCGACACTGGTCGCCACAACTTAAATGTGTCCAAATCTGGGCAATCAACCGTGTCAGGAATTCCTTTCAGCGTCTCCTTTACCCAACGGCGAGTCGCTTCATCCGGCTCGTACTCCTCTTTGCTCTCGTCATGCAGCCGCCTGACCAATCGCTGAGCAATCAACAAACGCACCGCCGAGCTAAAGATAGGGTTCTGTCCAATCATATCGATCATACGACTAAACGCCGCCGCCGTTGAATTGGCGTGAAATGAGCTTAGAACCAAGTGTCCGGTGATTGATGCCTGGATGGCGGTGCGGGCAGTTTCATTGTCACGAATCTCACCAACCATCACCACATCCGGGTCCATACGCAGCACACTGCGAAGACCATCAGCAAACTCCTGACCAACTGTCGTATCGATGGGGATTTGTGTGACACCAGGGATGGTATTTTCCACTGGATCTTCCAGGGTGATAATTTTACGATCGGTAGTGTTCAAAGCATTTAAGATACTGTAAAGTGTAGTTGACTTACCAGAACCCGTCGGACCAACCATCAAAACCATACCGCGTGGGTGTGAAATAACTTCATCAATTTGCGCGCGCTCAGCCGGAGTGATACTCAACAAATCCAAATTCAACATGGCAGTATCAAAGTTAAACAGACGCATCACCACATCTTGACCGTACACTGTTGGCACTGCTTCAACACGCAAGTTCAACAGATGCGAAGCGCCATCACGATAGATCTCCTGCTGCATGTGCCCAGACTGCGGTTCGGTCGCTGCCGTAGAAATATTTGCACGGGAAGCCAGGGTCGCCATGATGACACGATAGCGGTCACGACTGAGCTCAGCCACTGGGTGCAGTGCGCCATCAACACGCATACGGATACGAATTGACTCGCGCTGATTTTCAATGTGAATGTCGGATGCGCCTAGCCTGTCAGCTTGATCAACGATGTAGTTAAAGACGTCATTTGAACTGACCGTTGCCAGTGTTTGACTCACC
>CAJPSL010000059.1 GCA_905373315.1 Candidatus Saccharimonadota bacterium | reverse complement strand
TTGTGTCTATTTCAATACGTACTTTCATATATAACATTGTACAATCTTATACCGAGTAGCGCAAGCAATACGAGGCGCCCAACCACTGAACGCCTCGCATTGTAACTGAATATTTGACGGCTAATTTTTCGCCGCTTCATCGCGCCGAGCACGCAAGACCGACAACGACAATTTGCTGTCATACTGCATGGCACCGTAGCGAAACAGTTTGACCGCCACCACAACCGCCACAAAGGCACTGGCTGCCAAAATAGCCACGGCGATAACCGCCTCGTGAACTGGCAAGTTACCGACGGCATTGCGGAGCAGTAGTGGAATTGGTGCAGTCAATGGGAAATAGCTGAAAAACTGCACAAATGGTGAATCTGGATATGATACAAATGCACTAGCACCATACAGTGGAGCAAATAGGGCAAGGATGACAATAGTAAACCAGGAGGATGCTTCTTTGGCGGTTGGCATCATGGCGCCAACCGCAACTAACAGACCGGTAAACATCATAAATCCTGTGGCAAATACCCCCAGAGCGATGCCAATTCTCACTGGATCGAATACCAAATTGCTCAAATCCAACGATGGTATATGCAGCTTTTGACCTAAGGTGAAGTACAACACCAATACCGGTACAATGATGACCAGCCCCTGAATCAGCGCCAGTGAAATCATCGCCAAAATCTTTCCGGTGATCAACGTCTTAGCCTTGACTGTCGTCAGTAGCATCTCCACTGTACGGTTTTCTTTTTCTTCCACCGTACTGTTGAGCATCTGCCCACCAAAGAAGGCGATCAGCATATAGAACAGCACCAAGAAAAAGCCCGGTACAATCATTTCCTTCACGCCGTCAAATTCAACACCGTTACGGTAGGTAGTCGTTTCCGTTTTCACTTTCTTTTGCAAAATCGCCTTGGACTGTGGATCTATTTTCCCCTCAATTGAAGCCGTCAACAACGTCTCAGCCACCGCAGAATAGCGGCTATTTTGGAACATACCGACATCTTTACCATAGGTCTGTACGGCGTTCTGTTCCAAGTTAGCAGGGAAGTAAATAAATCCGTCCAAACTGCCGTCTTTGACACGCTGAATACCTTGGTCTTTGCTACTTAATTTTTCCAGCTTCATCTGCTTAGCCAATTGTGAGTTAACAACGCCTGAGTCGTCAACGATAGCTACTTTAAAATCTTGTTCTTGAAGCTTTTTGGTAGCTTCCATAGTGGCTTGATTTGACCAAAAGACGATGCCGAAAATAGCAGCAAACATCAGCGGGAAGCCGAGTGCCATTGCCCAAAAGCTGAATTTCTTCAGCATGCGCATGATCTCAAATTTAACCACCGTTCCCAAATTGTACATGTTACGCATTGACCGCCTCCTTTTCCTCGCCGCCGTAAATCTTCACAAAAATATCATCCAGGCTCTTACCCCCATATTTCTTTCTGATATCCGCCACGGTGCCGTATTCTACTGCATTGCCATCTTTCAGGAGAACTACTTTGTCACACAAGCGCTCGACTTCTTCCATTTGATGGGTCACGAACACCACGGTGGCGCCGGCTTTTTGTCGCTCTTCAATAATATTCATCAGTAATCGGCGATTGACTGGGTCAAAGCCCTTGGTTGGCTCGTCCAAAATGAGCAGTTCTGGGTCGCCCATGATAGTAACGCCCAGCTGAATTTTTTGCTGCTGACCACCTGATAATTTATCCAGCCGCGTTTTTGCCTTATCGCTCAAGCCCACTCGCTCCAAATACTTGATTGAAAAATCGCGAGCCTCTTCCTGGCTCAAACCTTTCAAGCGACCAAAGTAAATCATCGTGTCAATGACTTTTTCTTTTTTGTACAAACCGCGCTCTTCCGGGAGATAGCCTAGCTTGACGCCATCTTCAACTGCATACGGTTTGCCATCAACTAGCAGCTCACCAGCCGTTGGCTCGTATAGCCCCAACAGTGCCCTAAGCGTCGTGGTTTTTCCTGAACCATTACTACCCAAAAATCCGAACACTTCGCCGCGCATCACTTCAAAGCTCAAGTCTTTGATGACAGTTTTGGTGCCAAACTTCATACTAAAGTTTTTGATCTGAATAATGGGATTTACCTCTTTACCCATACACCTCCTTGGTTATTGTCACTGTCAATTATAGCATTCAGGGCTTTTTCAGAAAACCAGGGTATAATGGGCGTATGAGACTGTTGGTCGTCGAAGACGAAAGAAAAATCGCCCGAGTTATCGCCGCCGCACTGCGGTCAGAAGGCCATGCCGTCGACATGGTTCATGACGGAGAAGAGGGGTTAGCCATGGCAGAAACTGAGCCGTATGACCTATTGGTACTGGACCGCATGCTACCAGGCAAGAGCGGTACCGATATCATCACTTCACTGCGCCAAGCCAACAAAGCAATGCCGATTTTGCTGTTGACGGCGCTTGGCACGACCGAAGACAAAGCCTTTGGTCTGGACGTCGGCGCCGATGACTATCTGGTCAAGCCGTTTGCCATTGATGAGCTAACCGCCCGCGTCAGGGCACTCCTGAGGCGGCCGCCTTTGGCGCATGATGATGAACTGACAGTCGCTGATTTGACACTCAATCAAACTCAGCACACCGTCAAACGCAGCGGTAAAACCATTGAACTGACAGCCAAAGAATTTGCATTATTAGAATATTTGATGCGCCATCCTGGCCAGACCTTGAGCAAAGAAACGCTGATCGCCCATGTGTGGGATTTTGATGCCGACATTCTGCCGAACAACGTTGAAGCCTACATCAAGCAGCTGCGCAAGAAAATCGACAAACCATTTCGCCGCCCACTAATTCACACCGTGCGTGGCTTTGGCTATAAAGTGGAGGCAGGCGCGTGAAACTATTCACCTCCGCCACCATCAAATTGGCGAGCTGGTATCTGTTGATATTGATGATGGTCAGTCTGCTGTTTAGCTGCATCATTTTCAACATTGCGCGCTCGGAAATTGACGCTCGCTTGCAAGGTTTCGCCGTCAAGCGTGGATTAGTCAGCGGCAACTCACTGGACAAGCCACTCAGTGAACAGATGGAGGCTACTGACACCAATCTCATCATCAGTTTGGCATATCTCAACTTGGTGGTCTTGCTCGGCGGTGGGGTTATCGCTTATCTGTTGGCGCAGCGCACCTTAGAGCCAATCGAAGCTGCCCATCAAGCCCAATCACGCTTTGTCGCTAACGCCAGCCATCAGCTGCGCACGCCACTGGCCATCATGAAAGCCGAGGCCGAGCTGGCGCTGCACAATCCCAAAACGCCCAAATCAGAGCTGCGGCAAACACTAGCAAGTAATCTTGAGGAGATCAATCGCTTGAACGAACTTGCCACCATGCTATTGGAATTGTCACACAGTGAACGACAGCTCTCGTCCAATATCGAAAAATTTGACCTGGTAGAATTAACTAATAATCTGATCAATTCCAATAGCATGGTGGCAAGTTCGTTCAAGCGATTGATCTCC
>CAJPSL010000058.1 GCA_905373315.1 Candidatus Saccharimonadota bacterium | reverse complement strand
AAACAAACACAAAAGCTCAAATTAAATATCCAGATAGGTGATCTCGAGCATTATTCCGTTATAATGGAGTAATGATGAGTATTAAAGAACATCCACCACAGCCGGATTTGTCGAATGACGCTCCGGTTCATGTTCCCGTACTCTTAGAGGAGACCGTGCGTGCGCTCGCCCCTCGTCGGGGTGAAGCGTACCTTGATTTGACTGCTGGCTATGGCGGTCATGCGCGGGAGATTCTCAAGAGGACGGATAGCTATTTGAACGCTGTATTGGTTGATCGTGATAGTAACGCGATTCGAACATTAGGCGATTTGACAGAAAAAGGTGTCGAGTTGATGCATCAAGATTTTGCGTCAGCGGCACGTGATTTGGTCAAGCTTGGGCGAAAATTTGACGTGATTTTGGCTGATTTGGGGGTGTCGTCACCGCAGCTTGACAGAGCAGAGAGGGGTTTTTCATTTCGTTTTGATGGTCCATTGGATATGAGGATGGACGATACGACGGAGATGACAGCGGCTGATATCATCAATCATGCTTCAGTGGATGAGTTGGTTCGGCTGATAACCCTGTACGGCGAGGAGACTCGTTCGCGCGCTATGCATATTGCGAAAGCGATTGTAGCGCATCGTCCGATGACGCGAACGTCTGAGCTGGCTGAACTGATTGAGCGGACTGTTGGTCGCGGTGGACTAAAAAGACATCCAGCGACTCGCACCTTTCAAGCCCTCAGAATTGAAGTTAACCAAGAACTTCAGCAGGTAGAGCAGGTATTGCCATTATTACCTCAGCTGCTCAATCCAGGCGGCCGTGTCGGTATCATTAGCTTTCACAGTCTGGAAGATCGATTGGTTAAACGGTTTTTTAAGGAGCAATCAGAAGCAGGGTATGAAGCCGAGCTGATGATTCCTGATAAAAAATTGATTCTAGGGACTACAGATGTTCACAATCCGCGCAGTCGGAGCGCTAAGCTTCGCTGGGCCGTAAAAACATAACACAAAAAGGAGGCAATTATGCCAGTACACATCAAAGTTCAGTTCCAAGACGCAGACCACTCCGAGAGCGTTGCTGTTCGCCGCGGCTAATTAGTCGGTAGTAGAATAGCTGACGCACTATCCGGACAGTGTATCAGTTGATGATCTGGTCCGTCCTTGTGTTTTGAGACGGGCCAGGTTGTCTTGGAGTATCACAATTTTAGAAATTATATAACAAACATAACATAGAAAACAGAATGTACGCACGATCCACCACTTTCACACCTCGACGGCAGCAACAGATGCGCCGCAATCAAAATGCAACTCGTTTTCGGTCTAATGTCAAACTCGGCCCAGTGGCTCATACAGTGCTGGTTGCGCTGATGGTTGCTGTGCTTGGCTTGATTTACTTGACGCAGGCGACTAAAACGTCCGCGTACAGTAGAGAGTCTCAGGGCTTGGATAAACAAATCAGTGAACTCCATGCTAAAAAGTCTGAACTTGAAGTACAAAATGCTCGATTAACGGCTCTTGATAAAGTGAAAAATAGCAACGTGGCATCAGCCATGAGCAAGCCGTCACAAACTGATTACGCTAATTAGAGAAAAGTGGTATAATTTAAGAAGCACTATGAAGGGGCGACTTGCGCAATCACGAACGAGTCTACTTGCCATTATTCTGCTGGGGATAATGGCAGTTTTTGTGTTGAGACTATTTCAATTGCAGGTGCTGCAGCACGGCAAATATGTTGAACTAGCAGCGCGCAATCAGCAGCGCACGTTGGTGATTCCGGCCACGCGGGGCGAAATTTACATGATGGACGGCAAGACGCCGGCTCCGGTGGTGCTGAACCGTATGATATTTAATGTGGTGGCTGATCCACAAACCGTTTCTGACAGTCAGCGTCATGAGATCATCCAAGCGCTGCGTCAGACAGCTGGTGATAAGATTGTGGAAAATGCCGAGGGGCGACTTGCTAACAAAAAGTCACGCTATGAAGTTTTGGCGCGTGGTTTGACGCTAGACCAGGCTGAGCAGATGAAGAAGAAGGATTTTTCAGGTGTATTGTACCAACTCAATTCGGTTCGGAATTATCCAGAAGGAGCTTTGGGTGCACAAGTATTGGGCTTTGTAAATGCGAATGGTGAAGGTCAGTATGGCGTAGAGGGCGCGTTGGACAAGCGACTCAAAGGTAGTGACGGGCTGCTGCGAGCGGTGACTGACGTGCGGAATGTGCCGCTGATGATAGGTAAGAATGACGTGAATATTGAGGCGAAGGCGGGTGAGGATTTGGTGCTGTCAATTGACCGCAATGTCCAGAGTTATGCCGAAGAAGCCCTCAAACGTGGCCTACAAAAAGCTGGCGGTACCGAGGGTAGCGTAGTGGTGATGAATCCAAACAATGGCCGAGTATTAGCTATGGCGAATTATCCAACGTTCAATCCTGCCGAGTATAACAAGGTCCAAAATGCTGCTGCGTTCATCAACGCCGCGACCATGACGCCGCAAGAACCGGGGTCGATCATGAAATCATTTACCATGGCTATGGGAATTGATAAGGGTGTGATTACGCCAAACACCACCTATCAAAACACTGATTGTACACAAGTCGGTGACCGTAAAATTTGTAATGCAGTGCGCGGCTTGACCGGCACGACCACCATGCAGCAAGCACTAAATAATTCTCACAACGTTGGTACAGTGACGGTTGGGCGAAAACTAGGTGATGGCTCGTATATCAATAACGCCGCACGGCAAACGATTTATCAGTATTTCCATGATAAATATGGTTTTGGTGAGAAAACAGGAATTGAGCTTGCAGAGGCGCAAGGGTTGATCACTAGCCCGACTGAACAAGAGGGAAATGAAGTTCGGTACGCAAACATGACGTTCGGTCAGGGAATAAATTTGACACCAATTCAAGTTACCTCGGCGTTTTGCTCAATCATCAACGGAGGAGTGTACTACCGTCCAACGGTTATCGCTGGGGTGAAAAAGGGCGATGCTGTCGAGTGGTCAAAACCGCAGCCACTGCGTCATACTGTGAGTGCGGAGACGTCTACTCAGATGCGCACGATGCTAGATACGGCGCGTCATTCATTCTATGTCGGCAAAGATGACAAGCCGGGCTATCTTATCGGTGGTAAAACGGGTACGGTGGAACTGTTGGTGAATGGTGCATATAGCATGAAAGAAACGGCTGGTACCTATGTTGGTTTTGGTGGCACAGATAAGCCGGAATATGTCATAATGATAAGGGTATCGGCACCAAACAAACATGTTGCACTGGAAGGTAGTGTGCATGCGTCGCCAATTTTTACTGATATTTCGAACTGGATGATTGAGTATTTGAAATTATCACCGAGGAGATCCTAAATGAAAAGCTATATACAAACGGTAACAAACGAAATGACCTATATCTTTGTGTTGAGTCTAGCAGCGTTCCTACTGGCAATGTTTTTGACGCCAATTTATACGTTCTTTGCCTATAGATATCAGTTCTGGAAACGACAACGCACTAGAACCTGCTTCGACAACAAATAACAAACCGATGATCGGCAGAAGCA
>CAJPSL010000057.1 GCA_905373315.1 Candidatus Saccharimonadota bacterium | reverse complement strand
ATATTGACTGAGTCGTCTTTAATTTCCTTGATCAAAGCGTACAAACTCGTGGATTTACCAGAACCTGTCGGACCAGATGTCAAAATCATACCGTTTGGCCGCTTAATTCCTTTTCGGATGCTGCGCAGGGCTCGGCCCGCATAACCCATATCTTCCAAATCAAACGAATTTCCCGTCTTATCAAGCAGACGAATCACCACCTGCTCACCCCAAACCACCGGTGATATTGCTATACGCAAGTCGACCGCCTTACCAGCTACATTCACTGCAAACTGACCGTCCTGAGGGATGCGGTGCTCGTCAATTTTCAAGCTGGATAAAATCTTTATACGGCTCACGAGCGCTGGCTCAATACTTTTTGGCAGCTGCATGACCTCCCTGAGCACACCGTCAACACGACAACGAATCTTCAGGGCTTTTTCCAGTGGTTCTATGTGCACATCAGAAGCATGGCTTTTTACGGCATACTCTAAAATAGTGCTTAATGCGCGCGAAATTGGAGAGTCCTGGACGATAGTCTTGATCTCGGTTGCTGATTCAATAGCTGCTTCCTCTTGTGATACCTGAGCAGCATCACTCACCGTCGACAAATCGGCCTTGTATTGGCCCAGGACATGCCTGACGCTATCCTCAGATGCCATAAATACCTTTAGCGGACGCTGGATACGATTTGCCAAATAGTCGACAGCCTGGACGTTATTGGCGTCAATCATAGCGACTGCTAGGCGATTTTGAACTTCAGCCAACGGAACCGCCATGAAACGCTCCGCCACTTCAGCCGGCAGCAGAGATAAGATATTCTGATCGATGAAGCTATTACTCAAATTGACGTATGGTACGCCTGAAACTTGAGCCACCGCGTGCGTCAGAAGCTCATTGTCGATGACACCTTCTTCGGTCAACAGCGAAAAAAGCGGCTTATCTTCTTTTTTTGCCCGCTTTTCTGCGTCATCTAAAATTCTCTTTTCAACAAGACCCTCATCAATCAAAAGCTTGATGAGTTTTTCCTGTATTTCATCTGTTAGCAGCGCCATGTTGCTAACCCCTTATCCGTTTTCGCCACCAACAATCACTTCAACGGTAGGGTTGATCGCTTTATCGTTAAAAATATCTTTGCTCGGTTGCGTTACGTCTGATGAAATTTTGCGAATCGTTTGTACTTTTATGCCACTGTCTGGTAACTTCAGAAATGACAGGTTAGACGCCACCACATACGCGACAATCACGCCCAAACTTGCTACTAAAATAATCATTGCTATATCTGTTTTTTTCATGGTTTTACCACCTTATTTTCAAGTGTAATTGCCTGCGCTGGATTGTATGGAACTTTGCCTTGTACGTTGAGAACCACCTTGCCATCACCCGCTTGAATTTCCATGGCAGTGATTTCAATGACACGAATTGATTTCTCAAAACGCTCCATCAATTCTTTCAGCTTATCAGGTGCGCCGCTAACTGAAAGGTTAAACTTGTGTGCTGACTCTGAGTTAGACTCCCCTTCACTGGCAGAGGCTGCGTCTACCGTTAGGCTCTCCAGTGTCAGACCTGGCACTGCGCCAATGAATTTTTGTTGCAAAGCGGCACCCAGGGCATCAGCATTTGGCTCAGCTGGTAGTGCGTCCAAAATAGTTTGTAGTGGACTACTGTCATCGCTCGACTTTACTGATTTGAGCGCATCATTTGTCTCTAATACTCTGATATTATCCTTTAGCTCTTTGGCGTTAGAGATATTGCTATGTAAGGTACTCACGGTACCATTTTTTGTAGCAATGACTTTAGAATGGAAAATAATCTGTTGTATCAGGAATATCGACACCACCAGTGCAACACCTGTCAAAAAGGCAGCACCCGCCACAAAAAAGAACATTGTCTTTTTTGAAGAATCTATCTGTTGGCGTTTGCGAATTGCCACATCTTGCTCACCTGAGGGCATTATTGATTCTCCTTCTTCTGTTCAGTTGATTCACTACGGCTAAAGAGGCTTTCTGGAACGCCTAAGCGTGAATCTGTCACGTTTGTCTTGCTGGTCGGCGTAATGATTGAAATCGTTTCTTTTGAATGTGCAAACAGGTCATCAGGATAGGTGAAAGTAAAGGCAAAGCGCAACACCTTCTTACCTTCGGCATTCTCGCCAAATGTTGTTTCACCGGCTTTCATATCACTTGCTAGCGGCACACCGTCACCCTCAGTATTGCCCTTTTTCACTTTGGTACTGGTCAATGTCTTCTTGAGGACTTCCAGTGCGGCAAAGCCATTTACGGCTGAACCTTCCAGGGTAATTGTCTTTTCTTTTGGGTTGAGGCGCGCCATTGATATTTGCACATTATTTGGTGCTGGCGGGTTGATAGCACTGATCAATGATAATAGTCGTGAATTAATCTTTTTATCACTGTGTAGTCGATCAATCTGTCCTAGCTGCTGCTGCAGCGTTACGGTCTTGTCCAAATCACTAATTTGTGACAGTTCGCCATATTTGCTTTTTATATCACTGTCTTGCTTGAGTTCAAACGCTAGTTGGCCACCTAAAACAACTGCACAGAATACGACGATAGCAATAGACACGATACCTACCAATATCGACATTGATATGACCGCGTTGCGCATCATGCGAATACGTAGTAGCTCGCGCTTAACATCTGGGATCAAGTTGATTTCAATCATCCGAGATTACTCCTTTGCGCTAACCCGACGACTGTTGCAAACTCAGAGGCCACTGGAGCCAATTGCTGCTGATCATTTTGTGACATCGAAACACGTTGCCACGGATTGGCAGTAACGGCGTTGATACCAGCCTTTGAGGAAATGTATTGATCCATCTGCGGGATAGCTGCGCCAAATCCAGACAATAATATGCCAGAAACCTGCAAGCTCGTGTAACGCGTCTGGAAAAAGGTGATTGATTTGACAATTTCTGAAGCAAAATTATCCAAAACCATATCAATCGCTCGAAGCACTTGACCATCCAGGCGATCTGGTGCCAAACCAAACTTCAAAATAAATTGCCGCGCCTGGTCTTCTTGGACGCTCAGATTCTGTACCGCTGACCGCACCAGTGACTGTAGGCCTGTTGGCACCGTACGTACCAACCGAGGTGTTGTGCCATATACCACGGCTAAATCAGTAGAGATTTCGCCCATATCGAGGATCAATTTCACGTCTTGGTTATCAGATGGCGTCAATGAGCGAACCATTGCTATCGGGTCTGGCTCCTCAGCGATAACATTAAAGCCTAAGCCTTCCACAAATTCCAATTTGCTTTCGGCATATGATTTAGCTGTACTGGTCAATAACACCTCATACTGGTTTTGCGTTCGCAAGCTGTCACCGAGCAACGCCCAGTCAACCTTTGCATCGTCAATCGACATTGGAATATATTGTTCCACCTGATATTTCATGGTTGCGCGCAGCTCTTGGTCGGAAACTTTTGGCACATCGATGATAGTGCTGAAGGTTTTACTCGAAGGCAACCCGATGGCAACATTTGAGGTTTTAATGCCACTTTGCCCAACGGCAGTCATAATCACTTCACCCAAACGGCGCTTCGCCTCTGGTGAATCACTGCTTGATATTATCTATGCAAACGGGCCGCTATCAAGTGTCGGGTC
>CAJPSL010000056.1 GCA_905373315.1 Candidatus Saccharimonadota bacterium | reverse complement strand
CATTCCGAAAATTTATTTTGGCGGTATCATCTACAAAGCAATGGAAGAAGCTGGCATTGAACCGACTTGGGACAATCAGCAAAAATTCCGCGAGGAAATCCGCCGTCGCGAAGGCAAAGATTTTGTCGTCAAACGCGTCGTCAAATCGGCGCATGACTTGATTGACGCTGGTCAAAAACTCATCGTCCTGGACGGCTTGTACACCTGGAGTGAATATAAAATCCTCAAGCACGAATTCCCTGGTCAGATGTCCGTCATCGCCGTCGTCACACCAAAACACCTGCGCTATCAACGTATGGCCAAACGCCCCGAGCGGCCGATGCAACCGCGCGAAGTTGACCAACGTGATTGGTCGGAAATTGAAAACTTAGAAAAAGGCGGACCAATTGCCATTGCCGACTATTTTGTGATGAACGACCGCGGGCTGGACGAGCTATACACGCAGCTGGAGGCCGTCACCCACCACGAACATTTTTGCAAGGCGCCTGAGCAGTGCTAGATCACAACACATCAAAAAAGCCAGACGCGAAATCCGCCTGGCTTTTTACTATCGCCCGTCAATCTAGCTCAGATATTCATACAATTTCTTGGCATCTTTGTGCTTCCGCAGCTTCGCCAAAGCCTTCGCCTCAATCTGGCGAATTCGTTCGCGTGTCACGGCAAATTCCTGACCAACTTCTTCCAACGTGTGGCTTTTACCATTGTCCAACCCAAAGCGCATACGGACAATTTTCTGCTCACGATCACTCAAGCTCGACAACACATCATTAACCTGCTCTTTGAGCAATTGATTGGTCGCTGACTCTTCTGGTGATACCGTATCTTCATCTTCGATGAAATCGCCCAACACCGAATCTTCTTCATCGCCATCACGACCGACACCCGCGTCCAAGCTTGAAATGTCTTGCTTGATTTTCATCACATATTCAATCTTTTCTGGCTCCATATCCAGCTCTTTAGACAGCTCTTCAATAGTCGGTTCACGGTTCAACTCTTGCGTCATCCGTCGCTGAGTGCGCAGCAATTTGTTGATGGTTTCCACCATGTGCACCGGGATACGAATGGTTCGTGCCTGGTCAGCAATCGCTCGAGTAATCGCCTGGCGAATCCACCAGGTTGCATAGGTTGAGAACTTAAAGCCTTTGTCTGGATCAAATTTTTCGACGGCACGCAACAAACCAGTATTACCCTCCTGGATTAAATCCAGAAAATCCAACCCACGGCCCGAATACCGCTTGGCAATCGACACCACCAACCGCATGTTCGCCTCAGCCATCTTATCTTTAGCCCTTTTATCACCCTGAATCACACGGTGTGCCAATTCCATCTCTTCTTCAGCATTGAGCAGCGGAATTTTACCAATCTCACGCAAATACAACCTGACCGAGTCATCAGAGATATCATCCAGGTATTGCCCAGCATTCAGAGCATCCAGGTCTTCGGTTTCCTCATCATCATCAACATCATCGATGGTCGGCTCATCGAATTCCGTCTCATTAGTTGCTAATGGCCTGTTTTTTATTGGATCGTCGGTCACGCTTTCTCCTTAATTAGTGCGTTCAGCTGATGTCGCAGATCGTGAGCCAACGACTCATTATTTGCAGTTTCAGCGTCACGCAAATTACTCATTAATTGTTGTATTTTGTTTTCACGGTGTTTAGATATTATATGTTTGACCAATCGCGCCATCTCACCTGGTAAATCGTCTCGATTCCAGTCGGCATAACGAGTGTCGAATTTTAACTGTACTATCTTTACATACTCCTCAATATTTTTCAAGGTTTCGGGCATCGGATCAAGTGTTGTATTGGGGTTTTGGATAAGATATGTCAATAATTCTCGGGTGTTCGCATTATCTGTAGCTTCTGTTGGTACCGACGCCAGCCAACGCCTCACGCTTGGTTCTTGAGCCGCAAGCCCTAGTAGCATATCGAGCGTCTCATCTGATGGTTTTTGTGGTGCTGTTTTTTTAACTTTTGATTGGCGAAGAACCGTTTTGTTTGTTGTAATACCAGACATCTTTGCTGTAAGAGCCTCTATACTGGCCCCTGTTTTCTCAGCCACCATCTGCAAATAATGCTCTTGTTCTACTGGATCATGCAAGCTGCGGATCAAGTTCAGCGATGCAGTTGAAAAGCGTCGTTTTCCCTCAGCAGTCCTGACATTTTCTCGTTGCGAGTATTGTTGTATCACCCACGCCACAGCAGGCGTAGCTTTAGCGATGACCAACTCCCATTGTTTCACACCATGTGTTTTGATCAATTCATCTGGATCCTTACTACCCTCTGGTAGACTAACAACCTCCAACTCCACCCCAATGGTTTGTGATAGTTTGATAGCCCGTTCAGTCGCATTTAAACCCGCTCTATCACCATCAAACGCTAATTTAATTCTACTAGCCAGCCTACTCAAGGCCTTGAGGTGCTGTTCAGTGATGGCTGTTCCAGCCGTGGCGACAACCTGCCGTACTCCTGCCTGATGACTACTCACCACATCCAAATTACCCTCAACGATTACCACTTCGTCTGATTTTCGAATCGCCTCTTTAGCTTGAGATAAACCAAAGATGTGCCGTGATTTATCAAACAAAAGTGTTTGCGGCGTGTTCAAATATTTTGGGGCATTTGCCTCATCATGAATGATCCGGCCAGTAAACCCAACTACTCTGCCAGTCGCATCCATAAGTGCCACCACCATCCGACCACGATACAAATCACCACCAAATCTATTCGTCAAACCAGCATCGGCTAATTCTTGCTTTGAAAAACCCCGTTTGGTTAAGGCCGTCACCAATGATGATCCGTCATCTGGCGCAAACCCAACCATAAAATCCTGAATCGTTTGTCGAGTCAGACCACGTTTTTTAACGACATAGTCCAAGGCTTTGGGTGTACGCAGCAGTGATTGTTGAAAGAATTTTGCCGCTAGCTCCAATGCTTCAGCCGCTCGTGCTCGCCGCTTGGCAGTTCTCCCATCACCGCGAGAGAACAAACTCAAATCCACACCCGCCTTGCGCGCCAAATGTTCCAACGCCTGGCGAAAATCCATCCCCTCCACCAGCATCACAAATGAAAACACATCACCGCCCTTGCCTGACGAAAAATCATGCCAAATCTGCTTTTCTGGGCTAACCATAAAACTTGGCGTTCGCTCGTCGGTAAACGGACTAAGTCCCTTCATATTACGACCTGCCCGCTTCAGCTGAACATACTCACCAATCACGTCCTCAATATTCAGTCGTGCCCGCACTTCTTCTTTGGCATCTTGCATGTCTTTATTATATCACCCTTTACCTCTGTTCATGTTTATGCTTAAATAGTACTATGTATCCAAATGATCCATATTCTCAACCACCAACACCATCTGGTATTGATTATCTCAATCAAATCGCTGCTCCACCAGAGCCAGCTGGATTTGATAAGAAAACCAAAATCATCATTATCATCATTGCACTGGTTGGTATGCTCAGTCTTGGCTTCATTTGGGCGGCCAGTCAGTCAGGTTCTGGTCCAACGGTTTCTAACGCCATCATGAGGGTTGCCCGCCTACAAACCGTCACTGAACTACAGAAAAAGCGTCTAAAAAATAGCACGGTCACTGACATTAACAGCTAAAACCCAAGAATTTGCGCCGCTCGGTGACCGCCAGAAGCCGCAAC
>CAJPSL010000055.1 GCA_905373315.1 Candidatus Saccharimonadota bacterium | reverse complement strand
GAGCACAACCGCCGAATTCTGGCTCATCGACACCGCCGGCCTCAAACCCGCCGAAGACGAATTTGAAGCCACCATCCAAGACCAAATCGCCGACGCCTCCGCCGCTGCCGACGTCATCCTCGTCATGGTCGACTCCACCGTCTATCCATCAGACGCCGATCGTCAACTGGCCAAAAAAGCCCTCAAAAGCGGCAAGCCCGTCCTCCTCGTTGCCAACAAAGCCGACCTGAGAGGTTCACTCCACACCGACGAATTCAAACGTCTCGGCATCAAAACCATCATCAAAACCTCCGCCGAGCACAACATCGGCATCTCCGAGCTGCTCGACAACATCGCCGAACTTATCCCGCCAGCCACTCAAACCACGCCAGACGACATCATCCGTGTCGCCTTGATTGGCAGGCCAAATGTCGGCAAAAGCAACTTATTCAACACCCTAGCAGGCAAGCAGCAAGCCATCGTCGCCAACGTTGCCGGCACCACCCGCGACGTCAACCGCGTCCAAGTCCGCTACCACAGCCAGACCATCGAGCTACTGGACACCGCCGGCATTCGCCGCCAAGGCAAGCAAGAGACCGGTATCGAAAAGTTCTCGGTCTTACGTACCATGCAGGCCATCAACGAAGCCGACATCTGTTTTCTCTTGATGGACGTCAATGAATTGAATGTCGGGCTGGACCAACGACTGGCGGGCATCATCGACGAAGCAGGCAAGGGGCTGGTGCTAGTGGTCAGCAAATGGGACTCCGTCGAAGGCAAAGACGCCTACACTCACGACGAGCTAGCACCACAAATTAGCTATCATTTCAAATTCACACCCTATGCACCACTGATCTTTACCTCATCAGTCACCGGCCAAAACGTCGCCAAATTGTTCGACCTCGCCCTCGACATACATAAGCGCCGCCGCCAAGAATGCAAAACCCGCATCCTCAACGACCTCTTGCAAAAAGCCGTCGCCGCTCATCCGCCAGCCGGCCTGAAGAACTCACATCCAAAACTCCGCTACATCGTCCAGACCGACACAGCCCCGCCATGGTTCGTCATCTACGGCAGCAACCTCAAATTTGTCCACTGGAGCTACAAACGTTACTTGGAGCGGACTTTACGCGAAGCTTTCAATTTCGCTGGCACGCCCATTAAACTATCTTTCCGCGACGAAAAGCAGCTGAAAGCCAACCGCGAACGCGTCGCCCGCGGCCTGGCTCCCGTCACCAAAGCCTACAAGCAGGCCAAAAATGCCGAAAAGGGCATATAAATGATGCAAGCCACGACTTTAGCAGCATTTATTGACATTTTGTATTATTAGTGATATAATTGAAAAGTTATGAGCAATACTCCAGACAAATACCCCGCAAAAGATCTGCTAACAACTCCCGCTGATATCATAGACCCCGAAACAACTACCTTTTGTGTAGCCATAATACCTCTCTTTAATGATTCCACGCTCGACACTAATGAATCCACGCTCGGCACTATGCGTATCGGCGCAGTCGGAGATATCACCGTAGAGCGACCAGGCGGCGAAGACGAAGAAACAAAAGTGAACGTCGATCTCTACATAGGAGACACCAGTAATCATACACCACTACTTAAGCGCGCCGGTATGTCCTCGCCAGTTATTGATATGCCTGAAGATACTGGCTGCACAAAAGCAACCGTGTCCATCACTGCAGAACCTGGTGGTGAAGAATGTCAAAATTTCAGCGAGGCTATCATTGGCGCTAAGATGTTAGAAATCACAGGAGGGGATCCAGCAGCATTAGAAGAACAAGAACAAAACGTTCAGAAGCTTCTAGAAGCAGTTGGCAAGGTTGCGGCTCGTGCATCATTATTCACTGAACTAAAAAACGAAGGTTTTGTCATCACCTTCATGCCCGGAGACCAGAAAGAGCCAAGCGGTGATTTTTACCTAACCGTCACCGCCGACAGCCCAGACACCGCGGACGAAAGCTAATCATCCACCATACATGAGGATTTGCGCTTGCAAAATATCACGCGTAATTTCATCTGCTCGCTCACCGATCAGCACAATTTTCGCTGCCTCGTCCGAATGCGTATGGCGAATCTCAATCTGATACTGCGTCGCCTCAATGTGCCGCCGCTCACCACGGTCGTTCACAAAACAACCTTTCAACCGCCTGAGACCATATGCGGCAAACAGCTCTGGCCACAGCTTTTCAAACACCGCTTCACTAACGGTAGTGGTTGATAAATCAACCACGCTATAGGTTGGGTTATCCGGCACCGCCAACTCGCCATCATACTGGTCAAAAAACGCCAACAGCCCCGACGGCGTGGTGATTTTACTGAGGTCAAACTGACCGTGCGGCGCGCTGAGCACCTTAGCGTAGGGCAGAGCGCGGCGTTTGGCCTCGTATTCAGCTCGTTCATTATCCTTCAATAAATCTTCCTTAGTCACCAAAATCACGTCTGCGGCTTGTAGCTCAATTTCATGCGCTGGCTCGACACCGTTAAGAATCTCGTGTGCATCGATCACATAAAAACTCTGCATCAGCTCGTACTTGGCAAACATCTTAGCGCTGATCAATCGCTCCACCAAATTCATCGTCCGCGCCACCCCCGTCGCCTCGATAAACACCGGCGCAGGGGAATAGCGGCTAAAGTCCATCAGCATCTTGGTCAGCGCATCCTCCGAGCCACAGCAAACACAGTCGCCAGCCAAGGTCGTCACCATGTCCGCCAAGCCTTCCAGCCGGTAGCCATCGACATTTTCGTTGGCATATTCATTTTCAATCACTCGCGCGCCCGTAAAGTCACGTTGTCGCAATAAGAATTCAAGTACACTGGTTTTACCAGCGCCCAGTGAGCCATTTACCAAGTACAGCGGCACTTTGTCAACAATCGTCCGCGCCTCGTCAAATGCTGCATTGATACTAAATTCCAAATCATCATCGCGTTTCGCCATATCTCTATTATACGCCATCGTGTCCGAGGTGATATACTGAAGATATGAAAGTCATCCTCGCCCTCGGCAATCCTGGCGATAAGTACACGCACACCCGGCACAACGCTGGCTTTTTGGTGGTTGACCAATTGGCAACAGAGCAGAGTGCACAATTTAGCAATAAGCCGAAATTCTTTGCCGATATCGCTGAAATCAGTCGCTCCGAAGCGCCAGGCAAAGTCCTGCTCGTCAAGCCAACTACCTACTACAACGAGGTCGGTATTGCGGCGCGGGCGCTCATGGATTTTTATAAGCTAACGCTTGATGATCTTTTGATTATTCACGATGATACAGCGCTTGATTTTGGCAAAATTCGTGTCCGCAAGGGTGGTGAAAGCGCTGGCAATAACGGACTGAAGTCACTACACCGACATGTTGGCAATGAATTCTGGCATATTCGCATCGGCACCGACAATCTACTACGCCGGCAAATTGGCGATGTCGATTTCGTCCTCAGTAAATTCAACACCGACGAACGCATCATCCTCCGTGATTGGACGATCCCCGAGTCAATCAAACTCATCAAGGCATTTCTTGATGGCAGCATTGAGCCACTGAGCATCAAACTCTAATTGCAACAACGTTGCAAAACGCTTATCGTTTTCGGCGTTTGATTTTTGCTGCTGCCTCTCGCAGCCCGATAGCTCGCGCCTCCAAAATACTACTGCCGACCGCCAAGCTCACAAACAACAGCCCCAAACCGCCCGTCGCCCATTCTGGCAGCTCCAGATGAAACAGCTTCGCGATCATCATCATGCCCAGTGCCGTAATTGCCCAGTGCGCACCATTTTCCAGATACTTATATTTAC
>CAJPSL010000054.1 GCA_905373315.1 Candidatus Saccharimonadota bacterium | reverse complement strand
TGCAATCGCAGTCGGCGCTCACTCAGGTGCAAAATCAATCGCAAACCCAAACTGCCGAAACCAACAGCGCTTTTAATAACCAAATCATCGCGGCGGAAAAACGAATTATTGAACTGGAAAATAATCTGGTCAAAGCCAAACAAGCTTTGGCGCAGACTATCATCACTGCGCCCGTCGATGGTACGGTACTGTCGCTGACGGTGAAAACAATTGGCGGCGTGGTGAATGCCGGGCAACAACTGGCGCAAATTGTACCAGAAAAAGTGCCGCTCTATGTTGATGCGGCGCTGGACAATCAAGACATCGGCTTTGTTAAATCTGGCCAGCGCGTGGTCGTCAAAGTCGCTACCTATCCATTCCAACGTTACGGCTACCTGGAGGGGACAGTTGAAAATATTAGCCCCGATGCTATTCAAGACGACAAGAAAGGCCTCATTTACAAAGCTAAGATTAAACTGAACGACGACAAAAGTTCCAAACAAAATCAACTCAAATTGTTGCCAGGCATGAGTGTCTCCGCCGAAATCACTACTGGTCGGCGCCGTATCATTGAGTTTTTCCTTGACCCGCTGATAACCAAGACAGAAGATAGCCTGAAAGTCAGATAACACAACCATTTTCCATCACTGTTATTTCGTGATATAATTTTAAAAATGAGTAAACCTATTTTTAAACGTACCAAGATTTTGGCAACAATTGGTCCTGCAACCATGAGCCAGGAAAAAGTATCGGAACTGATGGCCGCTGGCGCCAACGGTTTCCGTCTTAATTTTAGCCACGGTAGCTACGAAGAGCGCACACAGCAAATCGAGTGGATTCGTACTGCCAGCCGTGAACAAGACAAGCCGGTTGCGATCTTGCAAGACTTGCAAGGTCCAAAAATTCGTCTGGGCATTTTGAAAGACAACATGCTGGAAGTGAAAACTGGCGATATGTTGGTGCTGGATTCGGAAATTGCTGAGCATGACGGAAGCTTCAATCTTCCAGTGCAGTACAACTTGGCCAGCAAGATGAAAGTTGGCGAGCCACTGTACATGTTTGACGGTAAAATTCGTTCAATTGTGCGCGAAATCGTCAGCGAAACTGCCATCAAGGTTGAGATTCAAAACGATGGCTTTTTGATGAGCCGAAAAGGTTTGAATTTGCCTGACACTGATTTTGGCGGTGACATTTTGACCCAGAAAGACCTAGAAGACATTGAATGGGGGGCTAGCCGAGACTTTGATTATGTTTCTTTGAGCTTCGTGCAGTCCGCGTCTGATATCGTTGACTTGCGTCAGCGTTTGTTGACGTTTGGTTCTGAAGCGCAGATCATCGCCAAGATTGAGACAAAATCTGCCATCTCTCCAGAAAACCTGGAAAAGATCGTGCAATTGAGTGATGGTGTCATGGTGGCCCGAGGGGACTTGGCGGTGGAAGCTGGCGCTGAGATTGTGCCAGTCGTGCAGCGACGGATTATCACATTGTGTCGCAAGCACGGCAAGATGGTGATCGTAGCAACTCAGATGATGGGTAGCATGGTTGACAATCCTGAGCCAAGCCGCGCTGAAGTGAGCGACGTGGCAAACGCGGTCATCCAGGGTGCTGACGTCGTGATGTTGTCTGATGAGACTGCCAATGGTAAATACCCAATTGAAGCGGTTGATTCCATGCGAAAAACCATTCTCTACACCCAGGAACACAGTGATGTCATGCCAGTAACGAAGAGCGAATCTCGCCAGAAAAATGACGCCGTCATCAGCTACACAGCGGCCCGTTTGGCTCGTGACCTCAACGCAGACGCCATCGTGGCAGAGACAGACACGGGTGCTACGGCTGTTAATATCGGTGCTTTCCGTCCAAACATGCCGATCATCAGCCTGACAGACAATCTCAAAACAGCTCAGAAGTTGGCGCTGAATTACGCAACTCGTGTATACATGCGTCCACCAGAGAACTGTCATGGTCTTGACCTAGCACGTGATTTGAAAAATGAAGGTTACTTTGGTGACGGTGTGGCAACGTTAGTGTTGGTCAATGGTCACCGCCCAGGTGCTGGAAAAACTGATACGATACGCGTTTTGACGTTGGAGTAAATGATTAGTATATAGGATATCAAAGGGTGGGCAAACGATTTTTCAAACAGACAATTCATGACGTCGACTTGCGCCATAAAACAGTGTTGGTGCGGGTTGACTATAATGTGCCGTTGCTTGAAAATGGTGAGATTTCTGATGATCTACGAATTCGTGCCAGTTTGCCCACGTTAAGATATCTGTTGTCGCAGCATTGTAAGATTGTGCTGATCAGTCACTTGGGTCGTCCGCAAGGTCGAGACGAAAAATACAGTCTAGCGCCAGTTGCAGTGCGCTTGTCAGAACTGTTGCAGTATCCAGTGAAATTTGTTGATGATTGCGTGGGCGACAAAGTTCGTCAGACAGTGCGGCGATCTTCTGGGGCAATTATTTTGTTAGAAAATTTGCGGTTTTATCCTGAAGAAGAAGCCGACGACACCCAGTTCGCGCGCTCAATTGCTCGGGCCAGCCAGGCTGATTATTTTGTGCAAGACGGCTTTGCTGTGGTTCACCGAAAACACGCCAGTACGCATGAAATTACTATGTATGTGCCTGGGCTAGCGGGTGATTTAGTTTGTGCTGAATATAACGCCATCACTCACGCTATGCTTAAGCCTAAACGACCGCTAGTTGCTATCGTCGGCGGTGCCAAAGTGTCTGACAAAATTGGTATGATTCATGAGTTTATCAACAAGGCTGACCAGATCTTGATCGGTGGTGCCATGGCAAATACCTTTTTGGAATACAAGGGGTACAATATGGGAAAAAGCCGCGTTGAGCCAGGCCAGCACGACGTCATTCGCCAGATTTATCAAGCAGTGGAACAAAAAGTTGGTCGTGAACATGTGGATGATTTTCTGTTGCTGCCAACAGACGTTGCAATAGCTGAAAGCCCTGACAGTCAAGAGCGGCGTGAAGTCAGTGTGGCGAATATTGGTGTCAATGACATGGCACTCGACATAGGTATGCAAACCATTGAACGCTACACTACAGTACTAGCCCACGCGGGAACGATCATCTGGAATGGCCCAGTTGGTTTGGCTGAGAAATCGACTTTTGCCATTGGCTCTGCTCGTCTCAGTTTGGCGATCGCCCAAAATAAGCAGGTGATTTCAGTAGTCGGTGGCGGTGACACGGCTGATTTTGTATTGAAATGGGATGGTCATGACGGCGCAGCGTTTAGTCATGTTTCCACAGGTGGCGGGGCTAGTTTGGCGTTGATGGCTGGAAAAAAACTGCCAGGAATTGAGAGTTTACTAGACGCATATGGGCTTGGAGTGGTACACTAAAAAGCATAAGGGGAATATATGGGCAAAAAGTTAATCGTTGGCAACTGGAAAATGCACCTAACTATGCAAGAAGCGAGTCTTTATCTGCATAAGCTGATGAAGATGATTTCGTCGCATCGTGATGTAGAAACAGTGGTAGCGCCAACGATTTTGACGCTTCAGAGTCTGAGTCTGCAAGTGAATCGCCGACTCATCAAGCTGGCAGCTCAGAATTGTTACTGGCGTGACTATGGTAATTACACCGGCGAAGTGCCAGCGGCGCATCTGCGTGGGTTGGTTGATTATGTCATTGTTGGACATTCGGAACGGCGCTATGTTTTCCAAGAGCGCGACCGCGACATCAGACTAAAGGTTCAAGCCGCACTGCGCAATCATTTGCAGCCAATCCTGTGCATCGGCGAAACATTGCAGGAAAAGACGCTTGGCGAAACGGCTGACGCACTGCATGATCAGCTGCTGA
>CAJPSL010000053.1 GCA_905373315.1 Candidatus Saccharimonadota bacterium | reverse complement strand
GACCAGCTTCGCGGGCAATGGCTTTGATTTCCACAGCGCCCGTTTCCATCTCTGGCACTTCCTGGCTAAACAAGAAGCGTACAAATTCCTCATTACCACGGCTCAAGATCAACTGCGGGCCGCGACCTTCGCGTTCGATGTCCTTGATGAATACCTTGACGCGGCGACCAACACCGTAGTACTCGCCAGGAATCTGCTCGGACTGCGGCATGATACCGACGGCCTTGCCCAGCTCAATTCGTACCACGCGTGGCTCAACCCGCTGAATCGTACCGGTCACCACCGTGCCAATCTTATCTTCAAATTCCGCCAGCACCACTTCGCGCTCCGCCTCGCGCAGCCGCTGTAAAATCACTTGCTTGGCGGTTTGGGCTGCCACGCGGCCAAACGTCGTCACGTTGTGAGTCTCGACCGTCACTTCACTGCCCAGCTCAGCTGCTGGGTCAGTCGCCTTGGCCTCGTCCAGGCTCATTTGATTGACGTCATTTTCGACTTCTTCAACCACGGTTTTGACGACTGATACCACAGCCGTGCCGCTGTTGATGTTCAGGCTGGCGCGCACCAACTGCTCACGCGTGCCGTTATCACGACGCCACGCTGCGGCGATAGCCTGCTCGATCACCCCTAGAACGGTTTCTTCTGGCAAGTTCTTTTCCTCAGCAATCGTCCGCACCGCCAACGTCAACTGCTTAATGTTCAAATCTTCCATACTACTCTCCTTTATCACTTATGATTATATCACGATACGAGGTTACGCTGCGATGCACATATCCTCATACGAAAAATTCCGACCTTGGCGGCCGGATGTACATTGCACATTTTATAGCAACTCAGCAGCCATGTCAAGCATACCGCGTAGCCCACGATGTTCCCATGCTATCTTAGCCAAAGCCGCCATACAAAGTCCAGATGTAAACTCAGTAAACGGCTGATCAAATATAGTGATTTTCTCGTAACATTTTCCATCTTTCGTCACCTTATCGACCGAAAAGACATTGGTACCTTCATTGTATTCACGCCGTATATCATTGATCAGCACCCTTGACGCAAAACGCCCAATCATTTCATCGGCTTCCTGCTGAATATAACCTAGATGGGTCATAAGCGCTTCATAGCGACGATAGCTCCTGTCCATACCGTACCACTCTTGCAATGACCTGCCTGGAGCTCTCTCGATAACGCCAGCAGGCGGTGAGCAACCATCACCGACCAACGCTAATACCCGCGAAGTAGTAATGTCTGATTCATGTTCCGCGAATGTCATATTTAACGTATTTAGGGTAGCAGCCTGTATCCCAGCCTCTCTCTTAGTTCGATACCGCTTAACCATATATGGCGATTTCTTTTCTAGAGGTGATTCTTTTTTCGGATCTAAAACATAGGAGTGTGGTATATTCGCTGCGAGGAACTTATTTTGCGACACCGCTGCCTCATCGCTCACCCAACCTGGGTTTCGACTAACCGACGCAATAGCCGCCAGCGCCAAGGCTTGCTGAAAATCTGCATTATCAAGCTCCTCTGGGTAAAGCACCCGCTCCGTTACCTGATGATGCTCTCGATCCATCGGTGACTTGACCGAATACTGGCGAATTTGCTCACTTTTCACCTTATTATAATAGCATTTTATTTCTTTATTGTCAATGTAATTGTGTCCGTACTGTTGCTTATTTTGTCTTTCTATGACATAATACTACTATGTTTACCCTCCGCTCGACCGATAAAGATGGCCAGCCAAGCCTTCAGGTGGACATTGCGCCAAACTGGCCTATTTTAGACCAAGCAAAAACAAATTGGTTGACTGGCAAACCGGCTACTGTCGACAAAGTACCTATATCTCCTGAAACACGCGACTGGGTACTTGGGCCGGCTATTCAGGTTTATAAAGAAACAACGTTCTATCTAAAAGATAACCGGATTCCAGATTCTCCAATCAAGACAGCCAATGATGAAGCACGTTGTAGCCTAATGGATTGCTACGTTAACCCTGAGGATGTCACAACATTATTATTGATGCCTCACCTTGATACAGTATTTGACATCGAGTCGCCCAAAGAAGCCGCGTCAGCTGAATCGTATTTGAACCGCAAAATAGGTTCAAAAGTACTCCGCATGATATTTAAAAATATTCCTGAATTAAAGGACCCAATTTTGCGAAGAACAATCGATAATTCCCTGGTTGAAACAAAAGCTGATATCACCCTAGCCGTTGAAGCCCGTAAAATTTATGAGCTACCGGCAGACGACGAGTCGGTGAACCTCATCAGGCAAACTGCTTGCAAAAAAGTTGATAGACAACTCTCCGCCATGCGAGATGCCATGACAGAGCTTGCATATGTCAGTGGCACCTATCGACCGAAACACAAGCCAGAGCTAAATACTGCCGACAAAAGAGAGATCTTCGCTGAGATGATCGCAGCCAAATACGAGCCGCCAGCTGAGTCTTAGCTCACCCCCTACATTTTTCCAGAACATTGGCAGAGGCTTGCTTCTCAGCGTCAGTGACCCACAAGTGGTATTTTTTCTTCACCGCAATTTGCCGGGCGACATATTGGCAGCGAAAATCCTTGTTAGGCGGCAACCAAGTTGACGCATCGCTATCACCCTTATTCTGGTTTGCTTGTCCTTCTGATGCCAACAAGTTCAGTGGATCATTCGCCAATTTTTCCCTGTCAATCGCTGATAAATTCTGCGCGCCCTTTTGCCAGGCGTCACTCAGCGCCACCACGTGGTCAATCTGTACTTTGGAACTGGTTTTTTCACCGCGCTGAAAATGAATGGTTTGACCAGTGTATGGATCTTGCAAAACACCAGAGAGCACCTTGCAGCCTTCGCCTACTTTTTCATCGCTCAAGTCCCTGGCTAAAATCACTTCACGCACCGAGCAACCATCGATTTTGCCCCAACCATTACCAAATTGCTTGCGCGTATAGCCCGTTTTGGGTGCACGACCCTTTACTTCTAGTTTGTTCAATTCATCAAGCGCGGTTGAACTGCCAAAATACTGTTGCTGTAGATCAGCCGGGACAGGAGCCAGCTTTGGCTGCGACAGCTGTGACGACCACACCGCCAAAACCGACAGCACCACCACAAACAAGGCCATGATACGCCTGCGCTGTAATTTTACCCCCTTCATATTGCTAGTATATCGAATATCATAAGCCTTTTCCAACCAGTCAGTCTCGCAGCCAGCAAATGATATAATAAAACCATGACAAAACTCAAGCATTTACTCGATACCTTTACGCCACATCACTATAACCTAACCCTCGACTTAACACGTGCCGAGGAAAAATCGTTTTCTGGTACGGTGATTATTGCTGGTGAGTTGACCGGTGAATCGATTTCGCTGCACGCCAAAGATCTGACTATCCATACGGTGTTGATCGACGATCAGCCAGCTGAATTTTCTCATGGTGAATTTGATGAATTACGCCTGTCGTGCCCAGAGTTGTCCAGCGGTGAGCACACGGTTTGCATCAAATTTTCTGGCGCTATCACCGACGCTATGCATGGGCTGTATCCATGTTATTTCACCCACGATGGCGTGAAAAAGCAGCTGTTTGCCACCCAATTTGAATCACATCATGCCCGCGAAGTATTCCCGTGTATTGACGAACCAGCCGCCAAAGCCACGTACGACGTGACGCTGGTGACCGCTCCGGGATTGACTGTCCTCGGCAATATGCCCGTCACCGAAGCATCTGAGAGAGACGGCGCGCTAACAACCACTTTCGCCACCACGCCGCGAATGAGTAGTTATTTGCTGGCCTTTGTCGTCGGCGAATTACATAAGAAAACCGCCCGCACCAAATCCGGCGTTGAAGTTAATATTTGGGCAACGCCAGCCCAGAGCGAGGACACACTGGATTTTGCACTGGATACCGCTACTCGCTCCATTGATTTTTATGATGAATATTTTGGCGTACCATATCCGTTGCCAAAGTCTGACCACGTAGCGCTGCCAGATTTCTCGTCGGGTGCCATGGAAAACTGGGGGCTCATCACCTACCGCGAAAGTTGCCT
>CAJPSL010000052.1 GCA_905373315.1 Candidatus Saccharimonadota bacterium | reverse complement strand
GTGTTCGCACTTCTCAAGTGTTGGATCTATCATAGAAGAGCGGGTTGCCAATAAAAAGATTGCCTTTATTCCCACAGCATCGATACGCGAGGGTTATACGGGCTATGTTAGATCGGCGCGTAAACTATTCAAAAATTTGGGCGCTCAACTAATAGAAATTGAAATATCAACTGAAGAATCTTCAAAGATAGAAGAATCACTCAAAGAAGCTGATATTATTTATTTTACGGGTGGTAATTCATTTTTCCTTATCGATCAGTTGCGGAGAACTGGCACAGACAAACTTTTAAAACAACAACTTAAGAATGGTAAACTATTCATCGGAGAGTCAGCGGGTGCTATCGTGTGTGCACCTGACATCTCTTATATAGAGAAGATGGATCCAGTTCCGAAAGATTATTCTCAGAGCAACAATGCAGCACTAAATCTGATTGATTTTTACGTTTTACCACATTATCTTACCGCGCCGTTTAAAAAGGTTACGGAGCAAATTGTGCAAACATTTCCAGACATTGATTTATGTGCTATCAATAATACCCAAGCGATTATCGTAAAAGACAATACAAAGAATATTGTAACTATTTAACCAAACCTCACCACAAACCGCATACCCCGCCCGTGCGGCGCAAACTCATAATCCAGACCCTTAGCGTCGAGCAGCATTTTCACAGTGTAGAGGCCGATGCCACTACTGTCGGCATGTTGCTTCGTAGCGGCATTACTCCGATAAAACGGGTCGAAGACGCGTTGGAGTTGTTGTTTAGTCAGTGGTTTGCAAGCGTTTTCGATGGCCAGCTCATGCTGGTTGCAGGTAATTGTTATCACGCTGCCGGCGTCGCCGTGGCGCACCGCATTTGACACTAGATTCGAGATGACGTGGCGCATCATGTCGCGGTTGGCACGAATGGTCGTCGGTTCTGCATTAACCTCGAAAGTCATGCCGCGCGTTTTCGCCAGCAGTGTATAATCATCAACCACCTCGGCGATCAGCTGGTCAATCCTCAGCCGCTTTTCCTGACGCAGAGCCTGCTCGGCGACACTGCCAGAGCGCAAAACGTCATTCACCATCGCCGCCAAGCGGTCAACCTGCGCCACCGACTCCGCCAGGTATTGATCGCGATTTTTATACTCGCCAATGTTTAGCTGCATATTTTCGAGCATGATCCTGAGGGCCGCCAACGGCGTTTTCAACTCGTGCGAGGCCGCACGGAGGAAGGCTATTTTTTCCTTTTCTAGCTGCGATATTCGCTGATTTTCCTGTTCCAGCGAACGAATCGTTTGCCATAGATTTTGATATAATTCATTAATATTTCGCCCCAACACGCCGATTTCATCGCTGCTATTTACCGGGTATCGCGCATCCTTTTCCAGCCGCTGCATGGTCGTAGTCACCGCCGCCATCTGGCGAATCGGCCGCGTCACAAAACGGCTATAGATATAAGAAAAAATCAGTGCCACCAGCAGCGATCCGAGCATGGTATATGGCAATACCTGCAAAGTGGCAAGCTTGGCCTGAGTGACAGGCGCCACATCGGCCAGTAGCTTGACGGCGATCGTTTGGCCTTGGTTATTCGCCACACTGCCCTGCTGCAAAATCACCGAGCGCGGATCGACCGTTTGGCCATCAGCAATTTTTACCACGCTGGCGTCAACCGATTTACCGCTGTCCGTCACGATGTTGATCGACTGAAACCCTTGAAAATACTGGTCGCGCCCATCAATTGTCAGCGTGATATTAACATTTTTCATCTGAGCGAACTCTTGACTGATACGACTCATCTCCTCGGTCGATTTACCGCGTAGTTCAGCCACGAGCGCCGTGAGATTGTCCACCGCCTCGCGCTCTTTTTGTTGCAGATAAAATTGCGGCATCAGCGTGTAGACCAGCGCATGCACCAGGATGATCAACGCCGCGAATAAGCCGATTGACACCAAAAATGTTTTGGGGAATAATTTAAGATTCTTCATAGCGATAGCCCACTCCCTTCACCGTGATGATGCAGTCCAGGTGCAATTTCTTGCGTAAGTTTTTGATGTAAACGTCAATCACTCGGTCGAACGGCACCTCATCATCACGCCACAATTTATCAATGATAGCCTGCCGGCTCCAGACCATGTTTGGATTATCCACCAGTAGCTTGAGCAGCTGCACTTCCTTGGGTTTGAGGTGCGCATCACTGTCATTATAAAACCCTTGATAGGCCATAAAATCCACCGAGGCTAGACCATGGTGCCACAAGGTTTTGGCGGGCTGCTGGCGGCGAAGTAGCGCCTTGATCCGCTTCTCTAAAATCACCAGCGAGAACGGCTTACTCATATAATCATCCGCCAGCTCGTCAAAACTGGCAATTTGCGTCGGCTCATCATGCAGCGCTGTCAACATCAATACCGGCACGTCGCTGGTCTGGCGAATTTGGTGCAGCGTCTCAATGCCGCTCATCCCCGGTAGCATAATGTCGAGGATGATCACATCCGCCCCAGCAAATTTCTCTAGCGCTTCCTCACCACTGGTCGCTGTCACCACCGTAAAACCGCGCTGGCGGAGGAACTGCTCGGTGCCAGTGCGAACTGCCGGTTCGTCTTCAACAAGGAGGATGTTCACCGCTCGTACACCCATACGTACATGTCGTACAATTCTTTTTTGTATTGCTTCACAGACTTATCTCCCGGCCATATCAATTCATGACCAACGCCCATATGTGCCGGTGTCGTTTCGTGCGTAAATGTAGCACCACTGTTTTTGGCCATCTTTTCTGCAATGTCACTTGCCATGGCACCGTCAATCAAACGGTCCTCGCTACCGATGATCAAACCAACATGCTTTAACCCTTGAGCTTTCAAATCGCTGCGATAATTTTGCTTGATGATGACATAATTTGCCAATGCCCGGTACGATAACGCGCCATCAAAGAACTGGTCTGGCAGCAGATGATTGCCATAGACATTGCGCAGCAGTGCCACTTGCCACTTTGGCGCCTGAGAAGCATCCGGCTCATAGTACGGCGAAAGTAGCAGCACCCGCGAAAACAATCCATCACCATATTGTGCCAGCCACGTCGCCAGCGTACCGCCGCCCGAATGGCCGATCACGCCTAGCTCATCACCCAATCCACTAACCAGCCCAGCGCTATCACTCATAAACTTCACCAATTCACTGGCGCGAACTTTGCCATGTTGCTTGCCGTCTTTCAGACCGTGATGTGGTGCTCGTGGCACGTAGACATTGTATCCCGCCTGATAAAACCAATCCGCCAACTCCACCATCGCCGACGGCTCGCCGCTGACGCCATGAAAAATCATCACCGCCCGCGCAGTTTTCTTGCCGTGAGTTTTCAAAATTGGGCGAGATTCTGGACGCACCTCGCTATGAGCCGCATCATCAGCAATGACTTTTTGAATGTCCTTCACCGACTGGTCATAATCACGCCGCTGAATGTGAGCTTTTTGCAAATCAGCACTACGACTTGGACACAGGAACACCCAGGCAACAGACGCTGCAATCAGCACCGCCACGACACCAGCTATTGTTATCACCAGCGCTTTACCACGTACTGCCATGGGCACCTCCTCATTCCAATTATTTTATTTCTTGCGCTGCCAAAATCCGCGCCTGAATCTCGTCCAGCTGGGCGTCGTCCATTTTTGGACCATCAGCAGTGGTCAGCCAACCCAGATATTCCGCGTAAAATGCCTGCTCATGTGACACTGCCGAACCAATTCCCTTCGCCAAATCACCATGCAGCGGCACCAACTTAGCATGCACATGCGCCACGCCCGTGCCTTCAAAAATCAACGCTACTCGCGGTGTATCAAAGGCTATCTCTAAAATATTAGCAACCTTTTTCACAGCCAGCATCATTTCAGAGTACAATTCATCATCCAAAGAAAAGACATAATCGCCTGGATTTTGTTTTGGTATCACCACAGTAAAACCTGGCGTGTTTGGAAACGGCGTCAAAAATGCCAAAAACTTCTCGTCTTCCCAAACCTTCCAAGATTTCATATTGCCTGATACGATGTCGTCGAAAATTGTGTGATTCATACTCCTCCTTTACGCAAATAAATCGTTCAATGCCTCACTCACCGTTGGATGAGTGAATATTTGGTCA
>CAJPSL010000051.1 GCA_905373315.1 Candidatus Saccharimonadota bacterium | reverse complement strand
CTCAGCTCTTTCAAATCTTTAACGATTTCAATTTCGTACTGCGCCGACCGCAAAAACGACGCCTTTCTCACTTCGTACAGCTTGATATAGTGCCGCACCGCCAAATCCAACAGCTGCGCCACCTTGGCTGACCCTTTAATCGCCATAACCTCGTAATTTTTCAAAATATACGTTGAGGTCATCACACTCGCCTGGTTTGGTGGCAAATATTCTGGCGGAATCGGCTTGAGCTCACTATATCTGCCAAACAGCCGTCGGTAGCGCCAGACTAACAACAACATCAATATAACTGCCAAACTACTTGCTATCGTCTGCACCGTTGCCCAAATTTTTATAAACTTTTCACTCAACGTCTCTTGATACCCAGTAAACGTACCGCTGGTAAAGCCAACCGCCATCGTTATGCCTTCACGGCGATTTAGGCGGCTCACATTTGTAACAATTTCACTCTTATCATCACTGACATTACACCGCTCTCTCGACCCCTGCTTACCAACATAACAGAAAACTTCGCCGCGCCGCGCCGCCTGAAGCGACTCATCAAGTTTCACGGACACGCGTACATTTTCCATCGGCACGCGCCACTCATTGCCGATGACATCCCAGTAGAACTCATCGCGGCCTGTATTGTCATAGTGCTTGGTTACATCACGCTGAGTAAACTTGATGACATAGGTTTTTTCACCTTGAACGTAAATATCTTTCTTGCCAATCCTTAGCTCATCACCATTCCACGTATGCTCCAGCGAGGCGCCCTGTTCATCAGTTACCGACTGCAACGAAAAGTTCGTCGGATGATTATCATACTTCTTCACAAATATCGGCGCAATACCGTGATTTTGATTCGGCAGAAAATGAGCAGTAATCCGCCATGTTGCCGCCAACGTCGAACGATTCTCGCTGTCGCGGCCCAATAAATACTCCGCATCAAATTTAGTGATGGTAAAATTGTCCGTCTGCGCCGCAAACGCCGACTGACCAGATCCAATCAACAGAGATCCAGCGATTAGTATCCCCAATATAAGTCGCTTCATACTCTAATTATAACAAACCCAGTCCAGGCGACAATTACAGCTTCACCTGCGGATAAATCGCTCGCGTTGTCTCATCAATCTCATGACGTAGTTGCGGGAACGGCACGCCCTCACGCGCCGTTACGCCTTCAAAAATCCAAAATACCCGCTCAGAATATCCCCAACCACAAGCTGGCGGCATACCGTATTCCAACATCTCCACAAAGTCAATGTCTAGCATCATCGCCTCATCATCACCTGCGTCACGCATCTGTTGCTGCTCAACAAAACGATTCAGCTGATCAATCGGGTCATTCAGCTCAGAGAAGCCATTGCCCAGCTCCGACCCAGCGATTACTGGCTGGAAACGCTCCACCGTCTGCGGATTCTCGGGGTTAGTCTTAGACAGCGGACTGATAAACTTCGGCGTATTCACCAACCACACCGGCCCCGCTACATCTTTGCGAATATTCTTCCATAATTTATCAATGCCACGCGGAATGGAATCGGTCTTTTCCACTTCCAAACCATGCTCTTTCAGCTTGGCAGCCACCTCGTCAATTGTCGTATTATATACGTCAATCCCATAGTGCTTGCGAATCACCTCAGCGTAATCCCAGACTTCCCATTCGCCACTCATGTCAACATTAAATTTACCTAGCTGAAATTGCAGCGTACCAAACGTCTTTTGAAGCACATCTTTATACATCGCCTCCATAAAGCGCATGCCCTGCTTCCAGTCCCAATACGCAGCATACCACTCCATGGCGATGTGCTCTGGCAAATGCTCATCAGAATAATTCTCATTGCGAAAACGCGGCCCGAGGTCATAAACCTTCTCAAACCCAGCGCCAATCAACCGCTTCAGCGGCAACTCGTGAGAAATACGCAAGTAAAACTGCTGATTATCCAGCGCGTCCATATGTGTCACAAATGGGTTAGCATCAGCACCGCCGGTGGTGTGTTCCAGCACTGGCACATTCACCTCCGTAAAGCCGTGCCGGTTTAGATAATCACGCGTCGCCTGCCAAAACTTGCTGCGGCGAACAAACCGCTGGCGCACCTCTGGATTAACATTCATATCGACATAGCGGCGGCGGAAACGCTCTTCTTTGTTCTCGAGCTTTTCAGGCATCGGCCGTAGCGACTTGGTTAGTAGCCTTAGCTCACGCACACCAACCGACTTCTCGCCAGTCTGCGTTATCGTCATCACTCCGCGCGCCTCGACAAAATCACCCGTATCCAGAAGCTTCAGCTGTTTCATACCCAACACGCCGCGGCTAGCGTCCAATTCCGCCACGTCATCACGCTGCAAATATAGTTGCACGTCACCAGACTGATCGCGCAGTTTGATGAACGCCAACTTACCAAAACTGCGGATTGAAGTGATGCGCCCTGCCACAACCACCTCCTGACCCGCCAGTTCATCATACCGCGCCAGGACCTCAGCACACATATGCGTCCGTGCCGACTTTGCTGGATATGGATCAATGCCTAGTTCTCGCAGGGTTTCTAGTTTTCGTAACCGTTCGTTTCGATAATCTTGTAATGTAGCCATAATTATCTACATTATAACAGAGAGGATATTGTATAGACAACCTCACCTTTAGGGGTAGAAATCGTCACTTCATCGCCGACCTTCTTGCCCATCAGCGCCTGACCAATTGGTGACTCATCAGATATCTTGCCTTCCATTGGGTCTGCCTCAACAGGACCGACCACTGTGTAGGTAACCGTTTTGTCGCTATTCTTCAGCTCAACCGCACTACCCAGGCCAACAACGGTTGCGTCAGCACTCTTAATGATTGAAGCATGCTGTAAAATATCTTCAATCTCAATAACACGCGTTTCCAATAGTCCCTGCTCTTCACGAGCGGCATCATATTCAGCATTTTCGCTGAGGTCGCCAAAGCTTCGTGCTTCTGCAATTTTTTCTGCAATTTCTCCCCGGCGGCTCTTAAGCTCTACCAGCTCTTTCTCTAGTTCTTTCCGACCCGAATCAGTGATCTGATATTTCTTATTCATATACTCTCCTTCTACTATATATAGTGGTTGAAAATCAAAAACACGCTATATCTAGCGTATCGATATAATCATCGTGTAAGTACTATGATTGTATCAATACTGCCAGACACTGTCAACTAATCAATGAAAAATGCTACTAATTCGTCATAGCTTTTAGTGACGGTTTCGCCAGTCTGACGGCTGGTTAATTCAAACTCGCCGCTGTCAATCCCTCGGTCACTGATAGTCACGCGCCACGGCATACCCATCAGTTCAGCGTCAGCAAACTTCACACCTGGTCGCTCAGCCCTATCATCATACAACACCTCTACACCAGCCTTCATCAACGTGCCATACAGCTGATTTGCCAACTCACCACCGCGTTCACCGATTGCTACTAGTTGCAGCTTAAACGGCGCGATGTTTTCAGTCCACACCAAACCTTTCTCGTCAGCAAACTTCTCGACGATCACACCCATAACACGCGTGATACCGATGCCATAGCTACCCATATAGGCATAGTGCTGTTGACCATCCTCACCAGTGAAGACCAGTTTCATCTCCTCTGATTTTTGTGTACCAAAGTTGAAAATATTGCCAACTTCAGCTGTTTTGACCTTCTCCAGCTCACTACGGTCAACGCCCAACTCTACAATGGCATCGTCAATCACTTCCTCATTTACTGCAATGTTCTTCCCGCGGTGCAAGTAGACATAGTCCTCGCCCGCCTCACAAATCGTCTGAAATTCGTGGCTAAACTTGGTAAATGCCCCACCGCTAGCAAACGTCACGTAAGTGTCCTGGCCGATTCCCAACCGATCATAGCACCGCTTATACGCTGCGATGACCGCCTCATAATACACATCCAAATCCTCTCGGGTAGCGTGCACCGAATACATATCTTTCATGACAAATTCGCGCCCGCGCATGATACCGCTTTTAGCACGCAGCTCGTTACGCAGCTTGTTTTGGAATTGGTAAACACTGATTGGCAAATCTTTGTAGCTTTTGAGGTAATTACGCAGTAATTCGATGATCGGCTCTTCGTGCGTCCAGCCAAAACCCACCTCAGTCCCGTCTTGCAAATGAGATTTA
>CAJPSL010000050.1 GCA_905373315.1 Candidatus Saccharimonadota bacterium | reverse complement strand
GGCTTAGTTATGTGTGAACGTCACGAAGGTCATACTTCAGCTGCTTTCCAGTGTGGTTCGGAGTCAGAGCAGCAACCGTTACCAGAGCGAGTCAGGATGTCTCGTCGTCGTTTTTTGGGACTTTCTGCGGCGGTTGGTGCCGGTGTTGGATTAGTAGGAAGCGCAGGATATCATCTTGGAGCTCGATATGGAGAGGGACCCTCTCGACCCACGCCACAGGAGGCTGCTAGTTTATCACCGCCATATGATATCACTCTTGGCTCGGTTATTTTGCAGCCCAAGGGCCACAGTAACCACAGAATTACTAGTGATATCGTAAAGGAGATTCAGCAGCAAACAGAATGGATAACTGGCACGACTGCTGGAGCTTATACATTTACGAAAACACCTCATTGGATAGATGAGACTCCTCCTGATCTTCCTAATGGGGTTTTTTCTGACGGATTGATAGAGAAAATTGCCCAATCATATCATGAAAGGTATAAAGAAATATTGGGCGATCGTGCTATTACTGCTGTGATGATCAACGGTGGCGATACAGAGGGAAAAAATTATGGCGGCCGGGCCTATCAGAAGCCTGATGACGCCGATGGGTCATATTTCCCGTGGTTTACTGTTAATTACAACCGTGCTCCTAGTAGTGTTGTCTCGCATGAAGCAGGTCATGAATTGGGTCCAGAGTTGGGTAAAGGACTGGGGCATCAATTGTTGATGCCAAACCAACTCCAAGGCGAGGATGGAGAGCTACGCACGGCGTGTGCGTTTGATACCATACAAAACCTCTTGCAAGCTGGTTTTGATCTGGAAAAAGTACCTGGAGACCCTTCTCAAGTACAGCAGTATGCCTCGCCATTTAGTGTTATGGGGCGACCAGATCTATTTGAAAAGAGTGCTCACATCATTCCCAACGCTTCCGATCTTTCCAAAAATTCCAGACTGCTATTTTCGCCACCAGAGCTGAAACACCTTGATCCACGTCGTAAAGTTAATGACTTTGAAGGTCATTCAGAGACAGTACGGTACTCATTGTCTCAAGAATTTGACAAGCGACTGGGCGTAGTCATGCCATTGCCGGCTGATCATGTTTTGAAAAAGATCTTGCCAGATATAGAAAATATTTTCTTTGGACCAATTTGCGGACCACTGTTCGACGAACAAGGAAACAAAATCGAGCATCCTATCCAGAAGATTGGTGTATTTGCCACCTGGAAAGACAACCGTGGTACGGCATTGCTTGAAACGAGCCCATTTAACCTAATTGATTATACTTCTCAAACGGAATCGGTGAATTATGCGGATTCGCAGTTGGGTGTTTTGGTGACCTCGGGGTATGACCTTCGCGACGGTGTGTATATTGATGTCCGAGACATCAATAGCTCAGAATCGCAGGAGATTCTTCGGGTTGAACGTGAACGAGCAACCGAGCGCAACCAGATTATTATGAATGGTTAGTATTTTATATTATTTGCTAATTACTTCCGTAGCCTCCAAGAGCCAATAAGTATTTGGTATACTAGTTGTAGCTAAAGGGAGTAGGGAAATATGAGGCAGTATCTAGACGCGTTACAGCAGGTTCGCGACAGCGGCGTGAAAAAAGGTGACCGCACTGGCACGGGAACGACGGAAGTGTTTGGCGTGCAGACGCGGTATGATTTGGCGGATGGCTTTCCGGCTATGACTACCAAGAAGTTGTATTTTACCAGTGTGGCGCACGAGCTGCTGTGGTTTCTCAAAGGCACGGGTAATATTGAATATCTGGCACAAAACGGCGTGCACATCTGGGACGAGTGGCCGTACAAGAATTATTTGGAGAAAACCGGCCAAAGCATTCCAGAAATCAATGGTGAGGAGTGGCGCGCTGGCATGAAAACATTTATCGGTAAAATCGCGACTGATCATGCGTTTGCCGAGGAGTGGGGTGATTTGGGGCCAGTTTACGGCGTGCAGTGGCGCAAATGGCCGGACGGAAAAGGTGGGACGATTGACCAAATTCAAAATGCCATCGATATGATACGGAGTAATCCGACGTCGCGGCGCAACATCGTCAGCGCCTGGAACGTGGCGGAAATTGATGATATCGCCCGAGCCGGTGGACTGCCGCCGTGTCACACTATGTTCCAACTCAATGTGCGGCCGGGCGGGGACGGCGAGAAAGATAAGTTGGATCTGGCGCTGATGCAGCGTTCGGCGGATATGTTCCTTGGCGTGCCGTTTAATATTGCCAGCTACGCGCTGCTGCTGTCGATGATTGCTCAGGTGACAGATAAGCAACCGGGTGAATTCATCCATACGCTAAATAGTGCGCATATTTATAATAATCACAGCGCGCAGGTCGACGAGCAACTGTCGCGCTGTCCACTACCGCTGCCGAAACTGTGGCTGAATCCAGACGTTAAGAATATTGATGACTTCACTATTGACGATATTCGCCTGGAGGATTACGAGCACCATCCACCGATCAAAGCGCCAATTGCGGTGTAAATTGCCGTCATCCTACAGTTTTTCGTCGGTAGGTCACGAAATCAAAAGCGTAGGCATTGTCGTCGTCTGCTGGGTGATGGGTGCGGCTCATTTCTTGCCAAATGGTCATGTCGAGCTCTGGGAAAAAGGTGTCAGTGTCTGAAAATGTAGCGTCAACCTCGGTGGCGTAAATAGTGTCAATCTCCGGCGCGTTCAAGGCATCGCTATAGACCTGTGCACCGCCGATGATAAAGGTTGGGTAGCGTGACAACGCCAAAGCACTTGACAGGTTTACCGCCGTAAGGACGCCTTTGACGCCCGTCGGTCGTGAGGAAATGACGATGTTTTCGCGCTCCGGTAGCGGACGACGACCGATTGATTCAAAAGTTTTTCGACCCATGATGATATCGCCGCCTCTGGTTAGCCGTTTAAAATGTGCCAAATCTGCTGGCAAGCTCCGTCCCCATGGTAAATCACCGCCTCGGCCGATGGCGCGGTTGGTATCATAGGCAACGATGATGGCTTTCTCCATACTTTTAGTGTACCATGAGGTGCCAGCTATATGCTATAATATAGTTCATGAATAAAGTAAATAGCTACTTGGTACCAACTGTTATCGAAAAATCTTCTGACGGCGAACGAGCGTTTGATATTTATTCACGCCTTTTGAACGAGCGAATCATTTTTCTGGGCGAGGAAGTAAATGAGCACACCGCCAATATCGTGGTGGCGCAGCTGCTGCACTTGGCTCAGGTTGACCCAGAGGCTGACATCTCGCTGTATATCAATAGCCCTGGTGGCAGTGTCTACGATGGCTTGGCGATTTACGATACTATGAATTTCATCAAACCAGACGTGGCGACCTATGGCATCGGTTTGCAAGCCAGTATGGGCGCATTCTTACTGTCAAGCGGCGCCAAGGGCAAACGATTTTGCTTGCCGCACGCCAAAGTGATGATCCATCAGCCGTCGTCAGGCACGCGCGGTAAGGTGACTGACATGGAAATTGACCTGAAAGAGACACTGGAGGTTAAGGAAATGCTGGCGAAAATTATGGCCAAAAACACTGGTCAAAAGCTCGCCAAAATCAAAGCTGACATGGAGCGTGACTACTGGATGAAGCCAGAAGAAGCCGTAGCCTATGGCCTGATCGACGCGGTGGTCAAGAAAGCGTAACTATATCTCGCGAATATCATCAAAGCGTGCGCCAGCGCCGTAAATGCCAGCTTGAGTGACGATATTACGCAGATTAGCGGGGTCTCGAGGCATCGTCGAACATCGCTGCCAGGCTTCTGACGCCTTGTCGTAAATATCACAAATGCGTCGACTGAAATCCTTGTTAAGCATCAGCGTCGCATAATATCCCATTTTCATGGTTCTGACCTGACCGTCCAGATAGTTTTTATAACTTGGATCGATTTCGCTCAATGGGGCTGTGCCCTCGGCGGTTTGGACCGGTGGATCAATCAGTCGAGCTTTTAAGGCCGGCAGTCCAACGGCGATGCGTCCCATGTCTAGCGCCATACCTTGCTGTGCTGTATTATCTCTTTCTATCTCCACCTGTGGTGCGACCAGCATAAAATTGCGGGATTTTGGGCAATACGAGGTCAATGGGTCAGGGAATTCGGGAAAGTCACCTTTCATCTCGCCAAATAGACTGCGGAGATCTGCTTGACGTGCTCGCTTATAGATTTGCCGTCGGTTACAGTATTTTACCGACAGAGCACTGGGCGCAGCC
>CAJPSL010000049.1 GCA_905373315.1 Candidatus Saccharimonadota bacterium | reverse complement strand
GGGGTAGGATTTGAACCTACGACCTTTTGGTTATGAGCCAAACGAGCTACCAGGCTGCTCTACCCCGCGGCACATAGATGATTGTAGCATAGACAAGGAGTATTAGCAAATATCGCCGGTCTTAAGACTTCTTTCGGTTGGCTCCAAACAGGAAATTAGTCCATTGTTGGAGGTTGCTTTCGGTTAATTGCTGCTTGGAAACTGTGGCAGCTTTCTCAGTTTCAACATCAGTTGATGGCACAATCAGTTGTTTTTCACCTGGTGATCCATGACCCAACCGCTGGCGAACTGCCAAGTCTTGATATTCAACAGTTTGGTAATATTTGGCTTCGTATTCAGCCAAAGATACCTTTAAAGTTTCTAACTCGACTTGCTGCTTTTTATTGTCCAGCAGCTGCTGTAAATGATAATTTCTCTGCATAGCCTCAACCGAACCCCAGGCCCAGCTGAGTGCTATCAAAACCGCTCCAGCGATGATGACGTTGTTGAGCGTCAAATAATCGTGGCGGATGTGATAGACAAGTCTTCTTAGTTCGTGTTTGTCGAGTTTTTTTATCATCATGATGTTTGGTGGGGGCGGCTGGGATCGAACCAGCGACCAATCGGTTATGAGCCGACTGCTCTAACCCCTGAGCTACGCCCCCGCTCAGTTCAGTATATCATAGCTTCGGGGATAAATTATAGTAATTTACCAGCGGCAATTCGCGTCGCTTCTGACCAGGAAGTGAAGCAGCTGGGTGTGCTGATGAGCTGTTTGGCGGTCAGGCGATGGCGGACGGCGATGCTGAGTTCACTGATGAGGTCGCTGGCGTGTGGGGCGACGATGGCTGCGCCAATGAGTACGCCTTTGGTGTCAACGATCAATTTAACAAAGCCATTGCGGCAGTCGGTGATGTTGCTGCGAGCCGTCAGAGTCAATGGAGCGACAGCTGTTTTGTACCGTAGGTCGCGTTTGATGCACTCTTGCTCGTTCAGTCCAACTTGAGCAACTTCTGGAAAGGTAAATGCTACTAGCAAATTTGGTGTTAGGTCAGCCTCAATGGCGGTGCGGTGGGTCAGATTATGAGCAGCAGTTCGACTTTGGGTCAGGACGGCGTGGGTTTGGATGGTTGGATCGGTGATATTGCCGGCAGCAAAAATATGCCGTGCTGAGGTTTGCATGCGAGCATTGACGGTGATGCCCTGGTGGGTGTAGGCGACGCCAGCATTTTCCAGTCCCATGTCAGTCTGCGGGACGCGTTGCTCTGCCACTAATATCTCATCAACGCGAACTGATTTTTGTTGTCGCCCCTGGATGTAAGTGACGCGCTTTTGCAGTCCCTCTTTTTGTAGGGCAACCACGCGAGATCGTGTCAAAATGGTCATATTACGGCTAACTTTTGCGTCTTCTGCGACGATTGGTCCAACTTCAATATCAAACTCTGGCAAAATTCGATTGGCTTTTTCTGCAACGTAGACTTTGGTACCAAATGAGGCGTACAAATAGGCGATTTCCATGGCAGTGGCGTTGCCGCCAACGATGAACAACGTTTTCGGTGGGCGAGTCAATGACAGAATGTTCTCTGGTGTTAGGTACGGAATGTTGTCGCTACCAGGAATGGTTGATTTCTCCCAGGCTGCTCCTGTGGCGATCAAGAATTTGCGGGCTGACAAATGGCGACGATTAACGGTAATTTCATTGGGGCTGAGAAAGTGAGCGTTGCCAGAGAAGACACTGATGCCTTGTTTTTCGTAATAGTAGCGATTACCGCCTGCGCCAGTGCGTTTGATGACGGTGTCTCGCCAGGACAGGAGTGACGGATGATTGTAGTTGAGCGCGTTGGTTCGTAGGCCAAATTTGGCAGCGCGTTTGGCGTTGTAAAACACTTCAGCTGCGTATAGCATGGCACCCAGCGGCATGTCACCCCAGTTAGGAGATTCTCCGCCGAAAGTTCCCCGTTCGACGACGGCGACTTTTTTGCCAGCACGTGCCAAAATACTGGCTGCCGGAGCTCCTGCTGCCCCGCTGCCGATGACGATAATATCATAATCAAATGTTGGTTTTTGTGCCATGGTTGCCCCCTAGGTTATATCATAAGTTTGTCATTTTTATACATGTACGCGGCATCAGAGTGCAGAGGTTCAAGGAAAGTTGTTGCGGTTCGCCGTATGTCGTTTGCGGTTATTTCTGGTTTTTCTTTGCACCAGTCAATCACCTGAAACGTTACTTGAGCTGCGATATCCTCCGCTTGGCCGTCTGGTACGCGAACGCTACAACAGGTTTTGACGATTGAACGGTGCAGCTTTTCTGGGTCAAACGGTTCAGCGCCTCGGTGATTATTTTTCTCGACAATCGTTATCTGCATCACCACCCAATCCCCATGCTTGTTATCCCCATGACGCGGTCAATGAACAGATAAAACGCCAAAATGAACAGGCAGCTACCGCCGACAAATTGCAGGAATGATTTGTACTGCTCACGCCATTGTTGAATTTGGGCGATATTGTAGCCACTGCCAACAAGAATCAGAATGCCAAGGAGCGGTAAAAGTGAACCGACGACGTAGAGCAGGATGGCTGACAGCTGGAAGAGGCCAGAAGGCAGACTGATGATGGCTAGGCTGGCCGCTAGGAGTGGCCCAATGATAAAAATCAATTCAGCGATGACGCTCGTCATGCCGAGTGAAAAGGCCTCGGCGCTACTTTTGGTTGCTTTGCTACGCTTTGCTAAAAAGCGTGCCATACCACGAGGCAACCACAGGACGATGCCGGTTTTTTGCTTGCGGCGATAGTAAAATGCCCAAGTCGCTAAGCCTAATCCGACTGCGATGCCGGTGGTAACGGAAGCGACGAGGCGTTCGATGATCACGGTTTGGTTAATGACGATGGTTAAGATATGAACCGTAAACGTCGCCAATAGTAGCGTCATCAAAAAAACACCGAGCACGAAGCTATTCATCCGTCGAAATAGCAGCATATGGCGGGTCTTTTTGCCTAACGCATGACCACTCATCAGCGTCAACATGCTAACGCTCAACTGCAAACTAGCATGAATGCCAGCTGCCAGAAGGACGATAGCAAGTGATGAGAGTATGGCGTACGTCATGTTTATATGAATATTCCTTTAATATCAGTGTAGCATAGGCGGTTTAAAAAGGGAAAATAATCATGAGGATTTTGTGATATTGCTATTGCTTTTTTGTCAAAAATGTGCTAATATAGAGTTAGGTTTCATTATTAAACAAAAACAAGGACCAAATACATCATGACAGAGCAAGCAATTGCAGAGCGCGAGCTAACTGCGTTTTTAGAAGGTATTCAAAAACAACAACTTGAAACGTGGAAGCACCAGCGGACTTCAAAAGAAATGAGCGAATTTGTTTTGAGAAAGCTCAAAGCGCTTGATGATAAATAAGCTGTTCTAAAGAAAAACCTCCATGAATCATGGAGGTTTAGCTTGCAATATTGGTAGCACCGGGTGGACCCGAACCACCGACCTCAGGCTTATGAGTCCTGCGCTCTAACCAGCTGAGCTACGGTGCCACGTCTGAGGGTGATTATAGCATGGTATTGCTGTTTCACCAAGAGCTGAATTGATTTTATGAATATCAAAACTGCCCATGCTTTGCTATAATGGAAAAGATGAAATATGCGGTAGCAGTCAGTGGTGGGATTGACAGCGTTGTGCTGCTGGATCTTATGGCACACAAGGGGCATCAATGTGTCGTCTTGCACTTTGATCATGGTATGCGTGCTGATTCGAGGGATGATGCGCAGTTTGTTGAGGCGCTGGCTCGACGGTATGGGTTTTTGTTTGAAGGCAAAAGAGAAGAATTGTTGGGGGCTAATGAAGCGATTGCTCGACAGCATCGCTATGCGTTTTTGTTGGCGGCGGCCGAAAAACGTGGTGCGCAGTTGGTGACCGCGCATCATTTGGACGACGTGGTTGAAACGATTGCGCTTAATGTGGCGCGAGGGACACGCTGGAGAGGGCTGGCGGTGCTTGGTGATTCGCGGATCATGCGACCCCTGACACATTGGACCAAACAACAGCTCACAACCTATGCAGTGAGGCGCCGACTGGAATGGGTTGAGGACGAGACCAACGCCAGTGATATCTATACGCGTAATCGTTTGCGGCGTAAGTTGATGAACCTGCCAGATGGTGCCAAACAGCAGCTATACAATTTGTGGCAAGAGCAGTTGGAGTTAGCAGAGGCGATTACTGACGAGTCAGCACAGCTTTTGACGGAGCCGCTCAATCG
>CAJPSL010000048.1 GCA_905373315.1 Candidatus Saccharimonadota bacterium | reverse complement strand
GGCCAACGATGCGCGGCAACTTAAACATTTCTAGTGCTTGCTCCAAGGTGACGGTTTCAATTTTCGCACCTTTTGGTAGCGGTGCGAAGCGTGGCTTGTCCTCGTCGTCAGTGGTGCCCAGTTGTAACATTGGACCAAAGCGGCCAAAACGAGCCAAGATTGGCTTGCCGGATTTTGGATCAATGCCGACTTCGCGGTTAGCACCGACTTTGCTACGGTCGATACCGCCTGACTGTTCGATCAATTTGTGAAATGGCGTATAGAATCCGTGCAGCATGGCGCTTTTGGCCAGATCAGCTGCAGCGATTTTATCAAATTCAGTTTCGACGTTGGCGGTGAAATCATAGTCAACGATTTGCGTGAAATGGTCGGTCAAAAAGTCAGCGATTAGTTCTCCGCTCGGCGTCGGGATGAGTTTGCCGCGGGTGGAGCCGGTTTTTTCCTGAACGATGTCACGGCTGACTTCCTCGCCGTTGTAGCTGAGGACGATGACGTCGCGCGGCTGGCCTTCGCTGTCACCTTTTTCGACGTAGCCGCGGGTCTGCACGGTGTCGATGATGGTAGCGTAAGTGCTTGGCCGGCCGATGCCGAGGTCTTCGAGCTTCTTGACCAGGGAGCCTTCGGTGTAGCGGGCCGGCGGCCGGGCGAAGGTTTGGCGAGCGGTGATGTCGTGGGTTTCGAGGGTGTCGCCGGTGTGGAGCTTTGGTAAGATTTCGTCTTTGCCACCGCCATAGACACGCAAGAATCCGTCAAAGGTGATGACTTCGCCTTTGGCTTCAAAAATAAGAGACGCTCCTTCGATGCCAATCGTCACCGTTGTTTTCTCTAATTTCGCTGCCGACATTTGTGATGCCAGGGTGCGGCGGCGGATGAGGTCGTAGAGTTTTTGGTCGTACTCGTTTGAAGTAACGGTTTCGCGGGTGATGTCGGTTGGGCGGATGGCCTCGTGGGCTTCCTGGGCGGAGGCGGATTTGGTCTTGAATTTGCGGACGGTGGAGTAGTCTGGACCGTACAGCCGCTTGATAAAGTCGGTTGCACTGGCGATGGCCTGCCCGCTCAAATTGACCGAGTCAGTACGCATGTAGGTGATTTTACCATCTTGGTAGAGCCGCTGCGCTGAGGCCATGGTGGCTTTGGAACTGAAGCCAAGTTTGGCGTTGGCTTCCTGTTGCAAAGTCGAGGTCGTAAACGGTGCGGCTGGGTTGCGAGTGCCGGGCGTGTTTGAGATATCGCTGACGGTGAATGTGGCTGATTTGAGGCTAGTTAAGAATTCGTGAGCGGCTGCTTCAGAGTCAAATTTTTGATTGAGCTCGGCTTTGAATTCTTGGTTGTCGTGAATGAATACGGCGGTCACCTTAAACTGTGAACTGCCTGCAAATTTCATAATTTCTCGTTCGCGTTCGACCAATAGCCGCACCGCTGGACTCTGGACGCGACCGGCCGACTTGCCACCAGGCACTTTTTGCCAGACTACCGGGCTGAGCTCGAAACCAACCAGTCGGTCGAGGATTTGCCGTGCCTGCTGCGCCTGCACCAGATTCATATCAACAGTACGCGGGTTTTTGATGGCATTGGTGATAGCGTCTTTGGTAATCTCGTGAAAAACGATACGCTTGGTCGTCTCAATCGGTAGATCCAGCACTTTACAGAGATGCCAAGCAATCGCCTCCCCTTCGCGGTCTTCATCGGTGGCCAGCCAGACGTTGTCTTTGCCGACAGCCTTGACGTTTTTCTTTAGCTCGGTGATGACCTTCTTTTTCTCAGGGTCGACTTCGTAGACAGCAAAAAAATCATTCGCCACATCAATCGGCGGCGTGCCGTCCTTAGTTTTTTTGACGATTGAGCGGATGTGGCCCACGCTTGATAAAACATGAAAATCACGGCCCAAATACTTTTCAATAGTTTTAGCTTTGGCTGGTGACTCGACGATGACGAGATTTTTCATAACTCTATATTATACCATATTGAGTGACCCATCAAATAATGGGCATTGGAGAACGCTATTATTTCTGATCACTGTTCATCAGGTCTCGGGCGCGCTTAACGTATTGTCCAGCTGCCACTGCTGCTACCGGAACATAGGCTGCAAAGCCCAGTCTACCTAGTCCCTTCAGTGTTTTGGCGGTTTTCTGATAGCCCAGAGACTCTGCTGAGCTACCGATGATGAGTAGTGTTGTGGTTGTCGCGACGAGTGCGCTACTGATGCGCCCTGCTTGGGTTGGACGAAGGGGCTCGCTCTCATCGGGGAGTTGATCGTGCTTGTATTCGGCAACAGCGGTGGCAATGGCTTTTGTTGATTCTAAACCAGCGATTGTCGCCACCATGGCTTTTGATGCAGAACCTTCTTGCGATAGTTTTAGCAGTGCTGCTGCCGCGACAATCTTGTCTCTGATGGGGTCCAGCTTAATACCCAGTTTGGACCGTTGGTCGAGGGCATTTGCTAGTGAACCATCAGCTTTGTCTGACAATTCACCAGCGACCAACGCTACCATGCCTTTGAGAGAGTCAGCGTGTTTGATGCCGTATAGACTGAGTATTCCTCCTAGCACTGTAATAACGTTTGGTATTGTTAATACGTCGTCTGAGATAGGCTGTTCTTCTGGGGTTTCGGTGAGGTGTGACTGTGGTTGATGTTCTGCATTCATTGACAATATCATAACACTATGGTGAAATATATTCAAACATAGGCGTTATCGTAGTGTCCAGTTGTTTGCCCCGAGTGGTTTGATCACGCCATTGATTTCCAGCATGGTCAGCGCTGTGGCAAAATCAGCCGCTGATAGCCCCGACTGTTTTTGTAGCTCATCGCCGTTGCGCACGCCATGTTTGATGAGCTTGGCGATGGCAATTTCGTCTGGTGTAGAACCAATCGGCAATGCGCATTGGGTGGGCTGGGTGGATTTCCAAGTTGGGGCAATGGCGTTCAGTACGTCTTTGGCTGAGAGTGCTGGATTGGCGCCTTGAAGCAGCAGGTTGTTGCACCCTGCGGATAATGGGCTGGTGATGTTGCCAGGGACAACAAATACGTCGCGTCCCTGCTCGAGGGCGTATGCGGCGGTATTGAGTGTACCGCTCCGTTCGGCAGCTTCAGTGATGATGATAGCGTCTGCTAGTCCGCTGACCAGACGATTTCTTTGCAAAAAGCTCCATTTGCGTATTTTCATGCCGTCGCCGCGCATCCATTCTGACAGGACTGCACCGCCCTGGTTGATGATGTTCTCTGCTAATCCTCGGTTGCTACGCGGCGCAATATCTGGGAGCTCTGACGTGATGACGCCAATGACTGTGCCGCCAGCATTGAGGGCTGCGGTCTGGGCGATGCTATCAACGCCAAGCGCTAGTCCACTGATGATAATCACCCCGGCTTGCGCCAGGTCTGTCGCTAGCCGTTCGGTAACCTCGCGTCCATAGCTACTTGGCTTGCGTGTACCGACGATTGCTACTCGAGGAGCGTGGGTGTCTGGGAGCTTTCCCATAAAACATAACCTTTTTGGTGGCTTAGCAATATTGACCAACCTCTTGGTAAAAATATGCTCCTCTGGTAGTAATGTATTGATTTCCATAACTTTTTATTGCAAAAAGTATTGACACTATGTCAAATCTTTGCTATAATGATACACGATTGGTTGATCAGCGAGTTCAACCAAATGCACCTTATACCCCCTATTCTAACTATATGTTAGGTTGCGCGCAATGGCATTAAGTATCTTACCCTCCACTTTTTGCGTTAAACGTTACGCGCATACTAACCCCTTTAACTACCCTTTTGATTAAGGCGACCTCTGTTTCATGGCGAGTACGCACTGTATTGACGATTCGTCAGGCGCCGGTCTTTTGGAGTTTTGACCGCAGACGCTTTGCCATGACATGGAAGCTCGGGTGGGTTGAAGGGTAACAAAGCACCAGGTGATGCCCACCCTTACCTGGTGCTTTTTTAGTTGAGAAATTATTTTATTTCGTTTGATGTTTCTGACAATTTTTGCAAATGCCTTCTAGTTCAAAGTGGTGTTTGACGACGGTAAATTGATGTTTGCGGCTGAGATAGCCGACAAGCTGCTCCAATTCTGGTGTTTGGATAGGCTCAGCGTTTTGACAGCGGATACAGTAGAGATGGTGATGATGTGGGATGAATGGTTCAGCGAGTTCGTAATAATTTTTCCAGCCAATAGCAATGGCGCTGACGATGTGTAACTGGTCAAAAGTAACAAGGGTACGGTAGACACTGGCTCGGTCAACGTTTTTGCATTTC
>CAJPSL010000047.1 GCA_905373315.1 Candidatus Saccharimonadota bacterium | reverse complement strand
GTTAAAGTTCGATAGACTGGCCAAAAATCCTCACGTAACTTGATCATTACAGATTGTAATTGTCGTTTCGCTCGCATCCCCACGACCAGACTGATACTTATCATACATCATCAACCAACCTTTGGTCAATACTATTTTGTAATTATTTTGTTGCGAAAAAGACAACAAGAGAGACAAGTAGTCCTATCATTGCACCCACAGCAACCTCAACAGGGGTATGACCATGCGCAACACGGATGCGAGACAAAGAACTTTTTTGCTCATCCAACAACTGATTTAGCGTATCTCCCTGTTGTCCAGAGGAAAATCTCACCATCATAGCATCATATAGAATGATCATGGTCACCCATAGGACGATAGCAAATTGCACCGTATCAACACCGTCATACAATGCGACAACAGTGGCTAACGAAACGACCGTTGCAGCGTGAGCGCTTGGCATACCCCCAGACAACAATAGAGGTGATTTTGGATTCTTACTAAATACTCGGCGATTTCTACCCATCAAGCGAAATACATGCTTTAAGCCCTGAGCCAATGCCCATGCCAACAGAGGCACTAGCAAATATCTCATTTAGCATCCTCTTCCAGGGACCGCTCTTCCATTAGTCCTATGGAAGATACTGCATCATTATCGCCCAGTCGCATGATAGTAACACCTTGAGTCGTACGACCTAATAATTTAATGTCTTTGAGGCTAATACGAATCGTCTGTCCATTTTGTGATACCAAGATGGCATCCGTCATGGTTGGGTCGATCGTCTGAACTGATATGATTGGACCCGTCTTTGCTGTCACAATCGCCGCTTTAATGCCCACTCCGCCACGCTTGTGACTTGGGAAGTTGGTTATTTTTGTACGCTTACCGAAGCCTTGTTCACTGATGACTAACAGTGTTTGGTCGTCACTCGTCACGATATCCATACCGACTACTCGGTCGTTTGGCCGCAGACGGACTCCACGGACTCCACGAGCAGCCCTGCCCATTGGTCGCGCATCCTTTTCGTTAAACCTAATTGCCTGACCAGCTGATGTTGAAATAATTACATCACTTTCTCCATCAGTTTTCTTGATCCATTTCAGCTCATCGCCATCGTCTAGTTTTATAGCAATCAAACCATTCGTACGGATATTAGCATAGTCACTCAGCGGAGTCTTCTTAACGGTACCATTCTTCGTCGCCATAAACAGATAACCAGCGTCGCTCGCGTTCTTCTCGTGTTTAATGATAGCTGTGATCTTCTCTTCTGGCTGAAGCTGGAGCAGATTCACTGCAGCAACACCTTTAGCGCTGAGGCTAGCAGCCGGGACTTCATATGCCTTGAGACGGAATACACGACCCCTGTTGGTAAAGAATAGCAGGTAGTCATGCGTACTTACTGGAATTATTTGTGCGATGATGTCTTCTTCCTTTGTAGTCATCCCGCGCTTACCCTTGCCGCCACGGTTCTGCTTACGATAGTCACTCGCCAGAGTTCGCTTGATATAATTCTCAGTTGTCAAAAGAACAACAGCATCTTCCTCTGGAATTAACTCCTCGTCAGAGAACTTGCCGAGCTCATGGTTGATAATTTTACTACGCCTCTCGTCACCATATTTCTCTTTCATTTCCAGAAGCTCAGCCTTGATGATATTCAAAATCTCCTGCTCATCAGCCAAGATAGCCTCGAGTCGTGCAATCAGCTTCAAGAGCTCACGCAGTTCATTCTCAACCGCTTCACGCTCAAGCCCAGTCAGGCGTCGCAGCTGCATTGCCAAGATAGCTTTGGCTTGAATCTCGCTCAGTCCGAACTTAGCACGCAAGTTCTTCTCTGCCTCATCCTGAGTTTTTGAAGCACGAATGGTCTTAATCACCTCGTCAATGTGATCCAGTGCAATCTTATAGCCCTCCAGAATATGTGCTCTTGCCTTAGCCTTTTTCAGCTCAAACTCCGTACGGCGGCGCACCACAGACTGGCGGTGTTTCACAAATTCGCTCAAAATATCGTGCAAGCCTAAAATCCGTGGCTGCATAGTATTGACCAATGCCAGCATGTTGTAATTAAAACTCGTCTGGAGCGCTGTTAGTTTGTACAGCTGGTTCAATACTTTCTTTGGATATGCATCTTTTTTCAGCTCAATGACAATGCGGACCTTACCTCGAGAACTTTCATCGCGCAGGTCAGCCAGTTGTACTCGCTTTTCTTTATGCAATTCACCAATCTTTTCAATTAGTGTTGCTTTATTTACACCATATGGTATCTCAGTTACGACAATCTGGTGTCGGCCTCGTTTAGTCTCCTGGATCTCTGCTACCGCTCGCATCATCACACTACCGCGACCAGTTGCATACGCTTGACGCATCGGCGCACCACCATAGACGATTGCCCCTGTCGGGAAGTCTGGACCTTTCACGTGTTGCAGCAGGTCATCAACCGTCGCCTCAGGATTATCAATCAGTTCAATCGTCGCATCAACCAACTCACCCAAGTTATGCGTTGGGATACTCGTCGCCATACCAACAGCAATACCAATCTGGCCGTTCAATAGCAAGTTCGGCAACTTTGCCGGCAGCACAATTGGCTCACGCTCTGAGCCGTCAAAGTTATCCTTGAAATCAACCGTTTCCTTCTCGATATCAGTCAGTAATTCTTCAGCTGGCTTGTCGAGTCGCGCCTCAGTATAACGGTGAGCGGCTGGCGGATCTCCGTCCATCGAACCAAAGTTTCCCTGACCTTGCACCAAGGTATAGCGCATCGCCCAATCTTGCGCCAAACGAACCATGGAGTCATAGATGGCAGAGTCGCCATGTGGGTGATATTTACCCATCACATCACCGATGATACGTGCTGATTTGACGAATTTCGCAGTACTGCGGTTGCCGTTCTGATTCATTGAATACAAAATACGGCGATGCACCGGCTTCAGACCGTCACGCACATCTGGCAATGCCCGGTCAACGATGACACTCATTGAATAGCGGAAGAAGTTGTCCTGCATCACATTTTCAAGTCGGCGTCGCTCTAATCCTGCTGATACTTCAGTCACCATATCTGGTGTTGCCTCAATTGACTCATGTTCACTGGTTGGTTGCATCTGTTTGTCCTGATCACTCATGATTAAATATCCAAATCCTCTAAGTTAGCATTTTTTGCCCAGCTCTGAATAAAGCTTTTACGCAAGCTCACGTCATCGCCCATCAGTCGCGTAAAGATTGCGTCTGCCTCCTCGGCATCTTCCACTCTGACCTGAATCAATACACGATTTTCTGGATTCATCGTTGTCTCCCACAGCTGATCAGCGTCCATCTCGCCAAGCCCCTTAAACCGTGAAATCGTCACGCCAGCTTGTTTAGTGACATCCTGCTCATCATCAATCACCGTACCGCGACTCTTCTTATCAGCAATCAGGTCTGCCAAGACTTTATCTTTCTCAGCCTCGTCATATGCGTAGATTTTCTTCTGCCCGCGGTTGATGGAGTATAGCGGCGGTTTAGCAAGATACACATAGCCACCCTCGACTACCTCTTTCATATAGCGGAATAGGAAGGTCAAAAGCAGTGTCGCGATGTGGCTACCGTCAACATCGGCATCGGTCATGATGATAATCTTGTGGTAACGCAAACCATTGATGTCAAACTGATCGCCGATACCAACACCAAATGCCTGGATCATCGCTACGATCTCTTTATTGGCAAACATTTTATCAAGCCGAGCTCGCTCAGTGTTCAACACCTTACCACGAAGCGGCAAAATCGCCTGAGTTTTACTGTCACGGCCCTCTTTAGCTGAACCCGCTGCCGAGTTACCCTCAACAATATAAATTTCGCTGTCGCTCGGGCTCTTACTTGAACAGTCCCACAACTTACCCGGCAGCCCCATACCATCAAGCGCACCCTTACGAATCACATTGTCGCGGGCTGCTCGCGCTGCCTTGCGTGCTCGCGCTGCCAAAGTCGCCTTACCGACAATCTTCTTAGCAACGCCAGGATTCTCCTCCAGATAGTATGAGAAGTATTCATTCATCACTTGCTCAACATAGCGGCGCATCTCTGGATTACCAAGTTTATTCTTGGTCTGACCCTCAAACTGTGGATCGGGCAATTTAACCAAGATAATCGCCGTCAAACCCTCACGAATGTCATCGCCAGTCAGGTTATCTTCTTTTTCTTTCAGCAGGCTGTTTTTACGCGCATAATCATTAATAACCCTCGTCAATGCTGAGCGAAAACCAACCAAATGTGTACCACCATCCGGCGTCAACACGTTGTTGGCAAATGGCTTTACTGTCTCAATATACGTGTCGTTATACTGCACAGCAATTTCTACCATGCAGTCTTCAACCTGCATGGTAGAAATTGCTGTGCAGTATAACGACACGTATAT
>CAJPSL010000046.1 GCA_905373315.1 Candidatus Saccharimonadota bacterium | reverse complement strand
CCACGTATACGCCCAAGCCGCTGCTGTCAGGGCGTGTGCGAACTGATTTTCGCTGCTCCATCTCATCGATAAGCCGCGCATAATCCGCACGGCTCATCATCGGGCCATGGTCACGAATCAAGATCCTCAATGTCGAGCCAATTTGGCGAATTGTCACCCGTATGGGCATATCTTTTTCGCTGTATTTGAGCGAATTGTTCAAAAAGTTAGCTAAAATCCGCGATAATAACGCCCTGTTTGCCACCACCAAATGCTTCGCCGACTGTTTTTTCGGCCAGTCGATTGATTGACCGTACAAACGCAACATCGGGTGTAATTCCATGGCCATTTGCTGACACAACGCCAGTGGGTTGATGGGCTCCAGAGGAAATAACGTTGGCGACAAGTGAGCCGTTTGCGCCAAGTCCTGTACCAACGCCAACGACTGATCACTGATACTCGACAGTTGCTGAGCAATGCGACGCGTTTCAGCTGCATCTAGCAGCCCCTCTTCCAGTAGTAGACTCAGTTGCCTGATGAGTGCCAGCGGAGATTTCAACTCATGGGCAGCCACTGCTACACTTGGCAGCTGCCCAAATTCAGCATTATTCCATCTTACCTCCGCCATACCTACTTACAGTATAGCAATTGGCGTATTACTGAACAAACTTAACCGTGTCGAGAACTGCCTGAAAATCTGGCTTGAAGACGTCAGCATCAGTAGAGAAACGAATCGTTTTGTCTCGTACTCGCATCAAGACCACTGAACCGCGCAATTCTTTAGAGAAAGCGCCGTCCAAGCGAGTAGCTGCGTTACCGTTAAATTCAACACTACTTGATGTCAATTCGCCTTTCTTCAACTGGTTGGCATATTGACTCAACACCTTGTCAAAGTCGCTGTTTAGCACTTCCAAACGAACAGCAAAGCGGCTGGTGTTTGAGCGTGCTGGCGGCACAGTGCCCGGATGTAGGTACGCTTTGTAGTCACCGCGGTCAGTACCGTCTTGATCAACATATGCACTCCAGGTCTTTGGATACATAAATGAAACTCTACCAAATTCATTTGGTCCAACAAACTCAACGCGCGGATTCTTGGCTTCTTCAGAAAATCGCTTCTGGTCAAGCTCTGCCTGCTCATTTTTGCCTTTGGCAACCGCACTGGCAACCTTTGCGTCAACGCCCGTTTTTTCTCGTGTGTACTCCACGAACATCCAAGCTGCTACAGCTCCAGCGATTAGCGTTAACACCAAAAAACCAATCGTACCGACCATCCAGCCGTTGATTGACCCCTGTTCAAATTGTCTTCTTTTCATATCTTGCATTATAGCTTATGCTTTGTCTCCTGTAAAGTCAGGGCGTATTTCATACAGAAAATACGGACCAGCTTCTTTCAGTAGTCGGTCGTTCTTCGTGGTATCTAGCCGATAGCCATAACTGACCAATCGTAACGATCTGCCCTGGTGGGTCGCCTGTTGCCGAGCCAATTGATAAATTTTCTTCAAATGCAGCCCTGCACCAAACGCATATATCACCGTGATGTGCTCGGCAGGTTGCGTCGTCCACGCATTCGTCCATTTGATGCGCACATTCTTGGCATGCTTTCTTAGCCGCCAACGAGACGCCAGCACTAAAAATGGGTTAATCTCATAGCCAACGGCCTGAGCGCCAGTTTTCGCCACCTCTTGTAGCACGGCGCCATCACCCGACCCTACATCCAGTACGATGTCGTCTTTAATCAGCTTCAGTTCATCCCTCAACAGCTTCTGAATATCAGTGTGGCGCGTCGGCACATACGGCGCACCGATGAACGCCGTCAGTCCAAATATCAAAAATAGTATCAGCCCACAAATAATTATCACTTCCATAGCGTATTACTCACTCAACAGCTCGATCTCATTTTTCATATTTAGTAATCGCTCTTCTGCCTGCTCCGCTAGTTTTTTGACAGCCAGAAACCGCTCACGCGCCTCCTCTAGCCGAAACTCATCACTGTGAAACCACGCCATTTCTTTGTCCAGCTGCTCTAATAGCTCGTTAATCGTTGCTTCGTTCTGCATATGCTTCAATCCTCGCTTTCATCAAAGCTTTGTTAGTTTGTATTTCAATCACTTCCCCGACCGCACAATTACCCCTGATCATAGCATAACCTCTTGCCAGGGCTAATTCTGGATCGTATTCACTAATCAACCTGATGCGTGACTGTACATCACTCAGCAGTTCCTCAATGTGCTGACGCCAGCTATCCAGAGCATTGCTGCGCGCCGCCTGTACCAGTTCCAATTCCTCGTCAATCGCTCGTACTGTTTGTAGCGCCACACCACGAAGCTGGTGCTTGATCGACCGGATCATCTCTTGCTTATCTGGCAGCAGCAACTGCGCTGCATTGCTTGGCGTTGACGCTCGTACATCAGCCGCAAGGTCACACAATGTCGTGTCAATTTCATGACCGATCCCCGTTAGTACTGGCACTCGGCTGGACGCTAGTTTTCGCACCAGCAATTCGTCATTGAACACACTCAAATCATCAGCGCTACCACCGCCACGAATCAGCACTATTACCTCTGGCAGCTCCGCCAAGCTTTCAATCTTCTCAACCGCCCTGATGATCTGATCTGCTGCCGTTTCGCCCTGCACCATCACATTTACCACGCTAAACTGAACGCCGCCCCAGCGCTCATTAGCGATTTTCATAAAGTCAGCGTACCCCGCTGAGTTAATACTGGAGATAACCGCCACATGCTGCGGCCGGAACGGCAATGGTCGTTTGCGAGCATCATCAAACAGCCCCTCATCTGACAGCTTTTTACGCAGCAGTTCAAAGCTTTTGCGTAAATTTCCTTCGCCCACTGGCTGTACTGACTGTACGGTTAAACTAAACTTGCCCCAATCGGTCACCTTCGGCACTGCCCATACTACCACTCGCATACCATCATGAATAGGCATTCTCAGCTGCCACACCGTCATAAAGCAATTGACCGTACCTTCATCATCTTTCAAGTCAAAGAAAACGTATTTTTGATGATTAACCTTAAAAGAGCTGACCTCACCTTCAATTTGTACTGAACCAAAGGCCATCTCCAACGACTGGTTGACGACTGCTAAAAATTCACTGACGCTAAATTTAGGAGTCACGGCGAGGCTTACCATATTTGATTAGCGCGTGCTGATAGAAAATATACCCGAGGACAATTGTTCCCATGAGCAAGATGACACGCGTCAGTATGATACCTGCGATGGCAATGTTTGGCGGCGTACCAGTCATGCTCAAAAACAGAATCATAATCGTTTCGTACACACCTGCGCCGCCTGGCGTAAAGATGATGATCCCAGCAAAGCCTGCCGCAATATAACCAATCAACAGAACTGCTGGATTGACCGAAGCACCCAGTGACCAAAAAGCCAGCATAAACATCAAAATATCAAACGATGCGTACACAATTCCCCACAAAAATGGCTTCACAATCAATCGTTTATCTTGCATCAGCTCTGAAAAATCGTCATGCATATCAGAGAAAAAAGCGTCCATCTGCTCTACCTGAACCAACTGGCGCTGCATACCAAATGTCACACATTTGGTGATGGCGTTAAGACCTCGCGCAATTCGGCGCGCCGCCTTGTGCATCCTGTGACGAGAAGAAAACATGTAAATGATGGCAAAGGTCAGGCTCAGCACAACCACCACGACCAGGAAACTCGATGCCACAATATACCGGTTGATGCGACCGTCCACTGCCAAAAATACAACCGCCACGATCATCATGGCCAGCATTGACAAAAACCCTGTCACATATCTCAGCAGTTGTGCAAACGTCGAACGCGCCGAGCTCACGCCGAGCTTACTCATCCTCCATGTCGTGTAGGAAATACCGCTCACCCCGCCCGACGGAAAGATATGATTTACCAAGTTTAACTCCAACGCAATTCGCACCTGCTCTAGTCGCGACACGTGCTTGATGAGCTTTCTGTCGCGTAGATAAGAAAAGATCATTTCGCCACCAGCATAATACACAATGATCTGCGCCGGCAGCAATAGTGCCAACAATCCAACATTAGCCGTTCCCAGCAGCTCCCATGCCCGTAGTAGTTCATGACGCGATAAATAGATGATTGCTGCCAAAACCAACAACGTGATGAGACTTATGATCATGCGCGGCGATTTCAGCGTTTTCAACACCTTCGAAATTTTTCCAGAAAACATACCTCTCCATTATATCATGAGCCTGATATACTATAGATATGTTCGTAGCAATATTAGGGCGCTTGCCGAAGTTATCAATCGCAGAGTTAGAAGCTATTTTTGGAAAATCACATGTTCGTGCTGTCAGCTACGGTGCCGCTATTGTTGACACTGATGAGCTGTCAATCGATTCCCTTGGCGGATCACTCAAATGCGGCAAAGTCATCCACACTCTCCCAGCCGACAACCGCCCGACCCTGGAG
>CAJPSL010000045.1 GCA_905373315.1 Candidatus Saccharimonadota bacterium | reverse complement strand
AGGTATAATCTAGGTGGAGATATGTATGAAAAATAGCGCACAAATACGATTATTGAAAGCTCAGATTGATAAGATTGATGATCTTGAAAGGGGTGAAGATTATGATAATTATAAATCATGGCACACACAGACTGAACTTTTGTTAAAAGATATATTAGGTGAAAAGGCTGGAGAGGTTCGGGATTTCCACTTGCTCGATGGTAAATATGGAGCTGTTATTAGCCCTAATCCTGATATTAATGCTAAGCGAAGGACTGAAGCTTATTTTAGAAAATTAAATAAGAGCCGTAGTCTCTTAATTGGTATTCTAGAATTTTTAAAGAGTAAAAAGGTGAGTAATGCTGAGGAGCCGATAAGCACTCAAGCTTTAGGGGATTTGCATAAAAATGTTAAACAAAAGTGCTCTAAACTGTATACAGACGGGCATTATCCAGAAGCTGTCGAAAAAAGTTTTAAGGTTGTTCGCGATAGACTCCGCGAGTTAACTACATACGAAACTGGATCTGAAGCATTTGGTAAAGGTGGTTTGTATATTAAAGGCGCATCCGCAGAAAATGTTGACAATGATTTCCAGAGTGCCGTCAAATTCTTGACTATGGCTATTGATCGGTTTCGTAATGAAAAGAGTCATACGTCAGACGGTAATATAAATGATCCAGTACGTGCCTATGAGTATCTCACGTTGAGCAGCTTAGCAATGCGTCTATTGGGTGATAGTGAAGTGCGAAAAAAAATTGAGCAACCAAAAACGAAGCTAGATAGCACCAGTTCCTCAAAAAAGATACAAAAAAATGCTATGGATGAAACTCGAGTAACACTTGATGCAATTCAGATTTTAGCACTGAGACTCTTTGGAGCCATGACTGACTACAAGGAGCTACTCGTTTTACGAACTATGGGTGGCAGTTTCATTCGTCCAGTAGGAGAGATTAAAAACGCTAGTCTTATTGACGAATTGAATAAAGTAGATGCGGTCGAATTTGAAGCGAACCTTGACCAAATGGTTTTATGGGGACTGTTAACTCTAGAGTATAGCTCAAGGGGCACGCCACGTTATAAACTTGCGAAGCCCGGATATGACGTCCTAAAGGAGCATCCTGAGCTCACTTCATGTTCAAGTGGTAAAACTGATGTCTAGAGTTTGTGTTTTTTGCGGTTCTAGTAAAAATATTTCACGAGAACATATATTTTCCGACTGGCTATCTCAGAAGTTTGCGAAAGGTACTAAAGGTAATAATGAGGTAAGGGGCGATGATTTAAGCAGAAATTGGCAAGGCTCAATTTTTCAAGACAAGATAAAAATTGTTTGCGAAAAATGTAATAACGGATGGATGTCTGATATAGAGACAAGGGCCAGTAAACTGCTCAGCCCGCTTATTTTTGAACACAGACCAGCTAGTTATTCTAGAGATGAACAGGCCATTATTGCATTATGGGTGCAAAAAACCGTACTAGTAATTAGTAAGACAATAGGAGGTGCTTTTCAGATACCAAAAGAATTTTATTCACAACTATATAATTCAAGAACTGTACCACTAGATAATATGATGGTTCATATTGGCTGGCGACTTGAGTTTGGAGGTATGAAACACACCGAACAGCCGATTTCTTCATTTGAAATAAAACAAGTAACGAGAGCTGAAGTCGATAGATTATCAGTAAATAAGATAAAGGATCAGATTAATGATGGAAAAATGATTTGGGCTGCATCATTGGCTATAGGTTATGTGGTGTTTAATATATTTGGGTCTAATCTTGATGGTAATGTTCAAGTTGGTAACAGTGATGATCGCATTTTCGTATGTATACATCCCTACCTGAGTGATTTTGACTGGCCAACTGAATGGCCAATTAACGCTGTAGGGGGATTGATAGGTGTTCGCAAAGGACTTTATGGTGACTAAAATTTGCTTAGCCATAACTTCCTTTAGTGTAGGGAGCCACGAAAAGGCACTTCTACGGAGGTGTTTTTTCGTTACTAGGTAACTGTAATGCAGTGATGCGAAAGAACATAACTTAAAGCAAAATTACAGACCCCTCGTCTATAGTTGCTGGCATGACTATGAAAGCAACAACCATACCCCAACCGCTGGCTCGGTCGCGACATTTTGCCGCCACCCAGAGCCAGCCGCCATTTCGGGCGATTACCCGTCCGCTCATTGACATCGTCGTGCCGGTGCTCAATGAGGAGAAGATTCTTCAAAAAAGCATCACGATGCTTGATGAGTATATGGCGAAACATTTGCCGTATCGCTACCAAATCACCATTGCGGACAACGGTAGTCAAGACAAGACGTTGGAAGTTGCCAAGAACTTAGCGGAAAAGTACCAGTCAGTTCAGGTGGTTAGCCTGGCGGAGCGTGGTCGCGGGCGAGCGCTCAAACAGGTCTGGCAGAATAGCCCAGCTGACATCTTGACCTATATGGATGTCGATCTGTCGACCAGCCTGGATGATTTTCTGCCGATGATTCAGCCGTTGGTGGCGGGCGAAGCTGGCGTGGCGATTGGTTCGCGGCTAACTAAGGACTCCAAAACGATGCGTGGGCTGAAGCGAGAATTCATCTCGCGTTGTTATAACAACATTATCAAATGGACGTCGCACACCAAATTTAGTGACGCGCAGTGTGGTTTCAAGGCGATTCGCCGGGATGTCGCCGCAAAATTCTTGCCGAAAATCAAAGACAATGAGTGGTTTTTTGACACCGAATTGCTGATCAAAACCGAGCGAGCCGGCGTGCCGATTCACGAACAGCCAGTCATCTGGATTGAAGATACGGATAGCCGCGTAAAAATTGTGAAAACGGCCGTCGATGACCTGAAAGGGCTATACCGCGTCAACAAGGAACTGGACAAACGATCGTGGTTTGAGAGGTGGACGCTACCGGTGCTGTTGGCGCTGACTGGTGCGCTGTATTTGTTTGGTGCGCTGCACAACGGCATGGCGAATAGTTACTATGCGGCGGCGGTGCAGGCGGCCAGCCAGGATTGGACGGCGTGGCTGTTTGGTAGCTTGGACGCGGCAAATTATGTGTCGGTTGATAAGCCACCACTGGCGACAATGCTGATGGGGTTGAGTGCTCGACTGTTTGGTTTTTCAAGCTTTTCGATGTTGCTGCCGAGTGTGCTAGCGGGAGTTGGTTCGGTGTGGTTGGTGTACGGGGCAGTGAAACGGCAGTTTGGGTTCACCAGTGCGGTGATTGCTGGAGCGACGCTGATGCTGACACCAGTGGCGGCGCTGATGTTTGGCTTTAATAACCCCGATGCGATTTTGACATTGATGTTGACAGCTAGTGGTTATGCGTTTTTACGCTCGCTGGAAGGGAAACGACCATTGCTGTGGCTGGGATTAGCTGGGCTATTCACGGGGCTAGCGTTTAACACTAAAATGCTCCAAGGGTTGATGGTACTACCAGCGATGGCGCTAGTCTATCTGGTATTTACCAAGCCGCCAATGGTAACGCGATTTTTGCACCTGATGTTTGCGGGCGTGATTACCACGATGTCGACGCTGTGGTGGAGTATGTTGGTCTGGTTGACGCCAGCTGGTAGTCGGCCGTGGGTGGGTAGTACCAATGATAACAATATCTGGAGTTTGATTTTTGGCTATAACGGCTTTGGTCGATTGCTTGGCGGACATGGTGGCGGTGGTGGCCCAGGTGGCGGTACGCCACCAGGTGATGGGATCGGCGGTACTACAACGCTTCAAACTGCTGGTAGCACCACGCAGACTATGGTAGATGGTGCCGGTATGATGCCGGGTGGCGGGCATGGCCCAGGCGGCACTGGCTTTGGTGGGCAAACGGGAATTTTCAGGATCTTTAATAATGATTTTGGACCGAACATTGCTTGGCTACTGGTCTTGGCGCTGGCGGGTGGTGGATTGCTACTATGGATTTTACGCAAAACGCCACGCACAAATCGTGGACGAGCGGCAGTAATTTTCTGGATACTGTGGCTACTTATTCACATCGTGATTTTCAGCATGACTAGCGGCGTGATTCACCCGTACTACGTGGTGGTGATGGCGCCGGCGGTGGCGGCACTCGTCGGTATCAGCCTGCCGTTCCTGTGGGGCGCCTATACCAGACGCAAACCATATGCGTGGCTACTGCCGGTGCTGGTTGGCGTGACGGCAGTGACCACAGTGATTATCCTCGGTTATGCCGGCACGATGACGTGGCTGATGTGGACGGTTGGGTTGCTGGGCTTTGCGGGGATGATTGGACTACTGGTAAATCTTTATGCGCCGCGGCGGTGGCTGCAAAACTCGGCAATCATCACTGCCATAGCCGCCTACACACTCGCCCCGACGGTGTATACATTGGCGACAGTCAATGTCGCGCACACCGGTAGCATTCCGACCGCCGGGCCGAGTTCCACAGCGATGCGTGGGAGTAATAATGAATCGTCGCAGGCGGACAGCCAGTTGGTGCAATATCTCGTAGAGCATCAACATGGCGC
>CAJPSL010000044.1 GCA_905373315.1 Candidatus Saccharimonadota bacterium | reverse complement strand
CAGCGTCAAAAAGGCAGAGAAAATTGTTGCCGAATCTACCAGCTACCGACGATGAGCAATTGTTCCATCTTTGGCTCATTCGGGAAGTGTTCAGAGTAGTAGCGGATAATTTTTTGGGTTTCTTTGACGACTGTTTCCAAGCTTGGCTTAAGCGCACTGGTGATTTGCGCTTGCTTTGGTCCAGAATTTAGACCGCTCAGAACTTTCAGCTGATGGGCTGCTTCCAGCGGTGTATTGAGCTTTTTGGCAATGTTGAGAGTGAAGGTGTTGCCACCGATATTGACACCAGAAGTCACGCGTATAACAGAGTCTAAAATTGCGATGTCTGTCGTCGATGGTCCGATGTCCAAAATGACGGTTGGTAGCCCGCCGCTTTCAGTTGATTTCAAAATACGGGCGATGGCGTTGATGCTTGGTTCGATCATGGCAATTTCAATACCACATTGTTTGGCGATGGTCGTCATCACTTCGATGTCTTTTTTCGGCGCAGCGCACATCAGTACGGTCAGTGAATCTTTATCACGCTTGATAATCTGGTGGTCAACATAGAGTAGGTCTGGCGGCATCGGTATATATTGTTCAACTTCCAGGTTGACCGCATCTCGCAAAGACGCTTCCTGAGCTTTAGGCACGGTAAAAGTCCGCGAGAAGGTGCGCGATGTTGGCAGACTAAGCACCGCCCGGTTACTGTTCAATTTGCCAACTAAGTTTTTTTCAAACAATTCGTTAATACGCGTAACGATATAGTCCGAGCAGACTTCTAAATCGTCAGACATCTTGGATGGATCGAAATCAATGGCACCGTAGCCGTGAACGCTCATCTTTGCGACGTCCAGCGACATGACTCGGGCGCCCACCTTGCTGAAATCAAATCCAATGATTGGTTTATTTTTGTAAAATATAGAACTCACAATATTGCCCACACATTTATATAATTCTTTTTTAGTATACCATAACCAATTTGATTTGCTAACCCTTAATTTGATTTGCTAATCCGGTGATTGGCATCATCACACTGGCAGCGATCAAGCCAACCATGCCACCCATGAAAACAATCATCACTGGCTCGATGGTGGAGCTGATACTGGCGATGGCGGTATCGACTTCTTCTTCGTAAAAATCAGCCACCTTAACCAAGACCTGATCGGTTTGACCGGTTTCTTCACCGACTGCTAACATCTGTGCCACGATTGGCGGATATAGCACCTCGTCTTCAGCGATGATTTTTGAAAATACCTCACCGTTTTTCACGCGCTTGGCCGCACTATTGAGTGATTCTTCATAGACGTTATTACCAACTGCTTTGGAGGTCACTTCAAGTGCTTCCAGCACTGCCACACCAGCGCCGATAAGGGAAGAGAAGGTACGAGTGAAGCGAGCGATGGCAATTTTTTTCATGATTTTGCCGATAATTGGTCCATGCACCAAAAAGTGATGATATTTTTTCTTGCCACCAGGTGTTTTGATGTAACGCAAGAAACCATAAATTGCTGCACCAACCAGTGGTAGTAGAATGTACCAGAAGTTGACCATAAAGGCGCTGATCCCCAGCATGGCTTGGGTCAACGCTGGCAGTTCGGCATCTTCTCCCGCCAGATCTTTGATGGTTTTACCAATCATCGGTAGGACAAAGATCATCAAGCCAAAAAATGCACCAATAGTAATGACGATCAGCACCATTGGATAGGTCATGGCTCCTTTAACCTTTTTCTTGATGGAGGCTGATTTTTCTTGCTGCAAAGCCAAACGCTTCAAGATGTCGTCCAAAATACCACCAGTTTCACCAGCGCGAACCATGTTGACGTAGACATCATTGAAGGTGTCGGGGTGCCGTGCCAGCGCATCGGCAAACGACAAACCACTCTCGATGTCTTTTGAGACGTCGCCAATGATTGAGCGGAATGATGCGCTTTCGGCATGTTCTGTCATTGACTCTAGCGACCGGAGGATTGGCACACCAGCCGAGACCATGGAGCTTAACTGACGGGTAAACATTACCAATTCATCAGATTTAATTTTCCGACGGCGTTTGCGACCGGGTTTGGCGTCTGTCTCTTTGAGATTGACCAATTTTAACCCTTGCGCTTGAATTGAGCGGATGGCGGCCGCGCGATCACTGGACTCTATGGTTGATGATAGCGTTGAGCCATCTTTTTTTGTCGCGACAAAACTAAAACTAGTCATGTGTTATTGCTCCCTCGTTGCACGTAAAATTTCCTCAATGGTTGTGACGCCACGGAATGATTTGATCAATCCATCCATCTGCATGGTAATCATACCCTCACTAATCGCTTGTTCCTGAATATCATTGCTGGTGGCGTTCGCGGTGATCATCTTCTGGATAGCCACGGAAATACCCAATACTTCGTAAATACCAACGCGGCCCTTGAAACCATTGTGCCCACACTCGTCACAGCCTTCTGGCGATGGCTTCCACAGTTGAACGATGGTTGCGTCTGTCGTGCCCATTGGTGTATCGCCGCCAATGCTCTCTGAGGCGGCCTGCTCCTCAAGCTCGTGTAGGTGCGGCATTGACTCTGGCGTGATGTTGAACATTTGAGTGATGTAATTTAACTCTTCTTGGCTGGGGGTGTAGGCCTGGCGACAGGATTGACACAAGCGTCTGACGAGTCGCTGACCGATGACAGCTTTGACGGTGCTGGCGATCAAAAACGGTTCAATGTCCATATCGAGCAAACGCGGCAAACAAGTGGCTGCGTTGTTGGTGTGGAGAGTCGAGAACACTAGGTGTCCGGTCAGTGCTGCTTGCACGCCCAAGTTGGCGGTTTCGCCGTCACGGATCTCTCCAACCATGATGATGTTCGGGTCTTGACGGAGCAATGCACGTAGTCCTGAAGCAAAGGTCATACCAGCTTTGGCATTGGTCTGGGTCTGGTTGACACCAGGAATTTTATATTCGACCGGGTCTTCAATGGTTGAAATGTTAACATCAGGAGTGTTCAATTCTGACAGCACGCTAAACAGGGAGGTTGATTTTCCAGAACCAGTTGGCCCGGTCACCAAGATCATACCGTTTGGCTGTGCCATGGCGTTTTTGATGGTAGCCAAAGACAAACCCCAATAGCCTAATTTGTCCAGGGAAATAGCCTGGTTTGATTCATCCAACACACGCATGACGATCTTTTCGCCATCGGCGATCGGCAGCGTCGACACACGCAAGGCGTACTGCTTACCTGAAACTTTGATCTTGAAGCGACCGTCCTGTGGCACGCGGCGTTCGTCAATTTTCAAGTTTGACAAAATCTTGATACGGCTGACCAGAGCCCCCAAAACATTGTGAGGTAGTTTATTCACCTCTCTGAGCACACCGTCGATACGGTATCGTACCTGAACAAATTCTTCGCGCGGTTCAATGTGGATGTCGGAAGCGTGTGATTTGATGGCGTACTCGAGCAGCAGGTTGACGGTTTGAGCAATTGGGGAATCTTCAGCAAATTCTTCCTCTTTGGCGTTTTCGGCGTCACTATCGTCCCTCTGGATGGCGATGACTTCGTCAAGCTCGTCGTTCACATCACCGCGGTAATTTTCCAGACAATCCAAAATATTGCTTTTCGTCGCCAAGAATACGCGCAGGTTATAGCCGATTTCTTTTTGGATGAAATTGAGAGCCTGCACATCGTCAGGATCTTCCATGGCTAGCATTGGTGCGCCATCTTCATCAACCGCAAACAATACGACATTGTACTGCCGAGCAATGTGCTCTGGGATACGTTTTAGAACGTCATCAGGAATATCTTTTGGCTCAATCTCGACAAACGGCGTCCCGATATAATCACCAACCAATTTGGCCAACTCGCGCTCTTCTAGCACCTTGTCCTCAATGATGGTCTCTTGCAGGGTGCGTTTGGACCGTTCGGCGGTCGTCTTTAAATCAGCAAGCTGCGATTCTGTTAAGATCCCACCCTGTTTCAGAATTTTCTCAATCGTATTATCTGAGATTCTCATATCACTTATGCTTTAGTATAGACCAGTTGAATTGAAAAAACAATGATATACTAAAAGTGTGAAGATATATGATGAAACAGAGATGAAAGCATTGGGGCGGGCGATTAGTCAGGCGCTGGTTGGCGGCGAGGTGATAGAACTGGTTGGTGATGTGGGCGCTGGCAAGACTACACTTACTAAGGGTCTGGCGGAAGGACTGGCAATCACTGAACCAATCCAAAGCCCAACATTTACCATTTCGCGCGTGTACGATGCGCGTGATGGACTGCGCCTTTGTCATTATGACTTCTACCGCTTGGGTGAAGCTGGCATCATGGGCGATGAAATTTCTGAAATTATGCAAGACGGCTCAACCATCACGGTTATTGAATGGGCAGGCGCGGTTAATGAAGTGCTGCCGAGTGACCGATTGATAATCACGATTACCGCCACGACTGAAACAGAGCGACAGCTGGAGGTTACTGTTAATGGTGCTCGTTCCGAACGGCTACTTAGTGCTATTGATGAGTTTTTTGAGAGGAGATGAAATGTTATTACTACTTGATACATCAACCCCGGTTT
>CAJPSL010000043.1 GCA_905373315.1 Candidatus Saccharimonadota bacterium | reverse complement strand
CATCCAAAAGGTGGAATTTTAGGCTCGGGGCTGCGCGACGGGCTGAGTTTACACCCAATTCGTTACCCATGGGCATACGATCTATACAACCAAGCGGTGGCCAATGTTAGCGGTTGGCGCGATAGCCATCAATGTCGCGTTGCGCATACCCTTTTTAACCTTCACCCGCAGTGCATCCCAGTCGAGGCTCGACTTGTGATCGATTTTCACCTTAACTTTGCGGTCAGTAGACAGCGTCTCCAGGGTGTCGATTGGCAAAATTCCCTTACTCCAGCCACTACCCTTGTAGGTAGGATAGCTACCCAGCTCCTGTGCCAAGTCTGCCGATTGGTCGATGGCGTGATAGCTGATGAACTCGGTCAGTGTATCAATCAAGTTATATGATTCCTTGGACTCATAGCAGTAGCCAAGTTTTTCGAGTACATCAGTGAAGCCCATTATTCCCAAACCAATCGCCCGCGTTTGGTTGTTTGAGTGCATAGCTTCCGGAATCGGCGTCTGGGTGATATCTACCAAGTTGTCCAATTGGCGTACCGCTGCTCGCGACGCTTCTTTGAGTCGATCCCAATTCCACGTCTTATCTTCGTTCAAAAAGGCTGACAAATTAATGCTGATCAGGTTACAAGTAGCGATATTGTCTTTGTCCTGCGGCAAGGTAATTTCCGTACAGAGATTGGACAGGTGAATCGTACCCGTGTTATTGTTCAATGCTCGCACATTGATGGTGTCTTTCCAGGTGAGCCACGGGTGGCTGGTAGCCTGTAGGCTAGTCAAAATCTGCTTGAACTGCTGACGAGCCGATGTCTTCTCAAAGACGCGTAGCTTACCAGCTTCAGCCAACTTGATGTATTCTTTGTAACGCGCGGAAAATTCTTCACCGTACAGTTCTGGTAGATCTGGCGTATCTGCTGGATCAAACAAATACCAATCTTGGTCTTTTTGTACCCGTTTCATAAATTCGTCAGAGATAAACACCGCAGTGTTGGCAAAACGCGTTCGCATGTATGGGTCACCTGAGTTAGAACGTAGGTCGATGAACTCCCTAAAATCAATATGCCAGTTTTCCATATACACTGCTGCCGCGCCCATCTTCTTACCTTTGCGCGATACCGCAAACAGCGCTGTGTCGATCATCTTGATAAATGGAATTGGTCCAGTACTTACTGTATTAGTTGTCTTGACTGGACTGCCAGATGCCCGCAACTTAGTAAAGCCGATACCGATACCACCGGTACCCTTGGCAATCCACATCGTGTCACGCACACTCTTGGCAATTGATTCCATATCATCATCAACGTTCAGCAAGAAACAGTTACTGAGCTGCGGGAATGAACCACCAGCATTGACGCGCGTTGAACCACCTGGCACATACTCCAGGCTACTCATGTGATTGTAAAAATCAATTGCTGCAGCTGTCGGATCTTTTTCATTATAGCTCAGCCCCATGGCGATGCGCATGTGAGTAAACTGTGGTGGTTCAATTGGCTCACTACCATGTTTACGCAGAGCATAGCGGTTACGGTTAGTGATGACACCAAGGTACTTACTAAGGTCGTCTTTAGCAGGATCAAGCGCTTCACCAAGCTTTTTCAAATCAAACCTACCGTCGGTCATCCGCTCGTCCAGTAACCCAACCTTTACTGCATCCTTCACGAACTGAGGAAATTTCTTTGCGTGCAGCTTCTTTAGCTCATCAGCAGTTTCATAATCATCTAGGGTATTTTTATAAATATTTTTTAACAGCAGCCGTGCCGCAATCTTGTCATAGTCCGGATCATCTTTAACGTTCTGCAAGGTTGTCTGGATGACCGCTTGGTCGAGTTGCTCAGTTGTAATGCCGTCAAACAAGGTCAGCTGCAGTTCAGTAGCTACCTGCACGACCTTGGATACTTGATCAGGCAGTCCCTCTGCCGCCTTCAGTAACGCGATGTTGATTTTATTTGCATCAAACGGCTCTTTCGTCCCGTCTCGTTTGACGACATGAATGACACTCATTATACCTCCCTTAAACTATATTGGTCACAGAGACACAAGAAAAATACCAACAGTACCTCCCCTGTGGTATCAGCTTTTCTCACCTCTTGGTTTTTGTTTGTCTACCCGCTATAGATATAGCGTATATATACCATGATAAGCACTAAATGTAGGGTTTGCAATAGGTTTTGTTAATTTTACAATGATGATTGAATATAAACCTGCTTGCCACCTGGCGGAAGGACGGGGATTCGAACCCCGGAGACCCCGTGAAGAGTCTACACACTTTCCAGGCGTGCCAGTTCAACCACTCCTGCATCCTTCCGTCTTAATTTAGTATACAAGACTTTATGGGAAATAACCAACCACCGCAGTAACAATGTAATTATAGGCTGATGATGTACATTTTACATAACTATTATGGTTGCATATCCTCCCGTACTGCATATAATAAATATAGTATGGATACACCAGTTGCACCGTGTATAAGACTCACAAACATTACAAAGTGTTTCGGTATCGGCGATGCGGAACACTATGCTCTTGACGACGTAAACTTGACCGTCGAGAAGGGCGAATTCATTGCCATCATGGGGCCAAGTGGTTGCGGTAAAACCACTCTCTTAAATATCATTGGATTGCTAGATCAAGCAACAGATGGTGAATATTTCCTCAATGGTGATTCAGTGGACAATCTCGGCTCAAAACGATTAGCCCGAATCCGTTCAGATGACATCGGTTTTGTGTTTCAGAATTTTAACCTAATTCCTCGCTTGAGCGTCCTAGAAAACGTGTCTCTCCCGCTAACATACAAAGGCATGAGTAAGATTAAACGCCTACAGGAAGCCAGCCGAATCTTAAAGAACTTTCACTTAGGCGAGCGCGAATATTACATGCCACACCAATTGTCAGGTGGACAGGTTCAGCGTGTAGCGATTGCTCGTGCGCTCGTTAACAGCCCGTCAATCATCCTGGCGGACGAGCCGACTGGCAACCTAGACAGTAAAGCCAGTCATATCATCATGGAAGAGTTGGCCGACATTCACCGCCGTGGCAATACCATCATCATGGTAACCCACAACCCTGAGTTGACCTCGTACGCCAGCCGCGTCATCACCATGCTTGACGGCAGGATCGATACAGATGAACAGCTACAGAAATCAGCACCATTTAGGAAAAACCTGGAAATTATTGACGAAGAAAAAGAAGCAAAACCATCAGATAAGCCCAAGAAATCTGAGAAAAAAGCTACTGAACCTACCGAAAAGCCTAACAAAGAGGAAGTAAAGCCAGCCAAACATCCTGAAAAAGAAGAGGCTAAGCTTGCCGAGAAACCAAAAAAAGAAGATGATAAACCCGCTGAAAAGTCTGACAAAAAATCTTCAACCAAATCCACAAAGAAGACACAAACTTCCAAAAAGGAGACGACCAAGTGAGGTTTTTATTCAAAAATCACATAGAAAATGCCATGCAGTCCCTCCGTGCCAGCCGCGGTCGGACAACATTGACTGTTACTGGCATCACTATTGGTATCATGGGCATTACTATGATCATGTCCCTGTCTGTCAGTGTCAATAAATTGATTAACCAACAGTTCTCAACAACTAAAGACAGCGTGGCATTGATACGGTCTGGTTTGGGTGGCAATGTCGAACGGTCGTTGTCTCAAGCGCAAAACATCACTCCTCTCCCGACCCTGACCGAATATGATGTACAGGACGTTGCTCGCATCACTCCAAACAGCGCTCCGATGTCAGTTATTCATAATTCCATCACCACTACCAACTCACGCATCGATGCGCACAAAACTGCCATCATTGGTACCACTGAAAAAATCAAAGATCTGGCAGAGCTAGAACTACGCGATGGTCAATTTGTTGGGCAAGCCAACGGTGTGGTGATTGGTCATCAATTGTCAATTGATTTGTTTGGTACCGAATATTCACTTGGTAATGTACTGCGTATTCAGGATAAGCCGTTTACTGTCATGGGTGTCTTAAAACCAGTCAAACAACCGCTTACTTACTTGGGTGTTAATTTCAATAACTCAGCCATCGTTTCACTGGATGTCAGTAAGAAGCTAACACAAAATGTCGCACAAATTCAGCAAATTGCCATCAAAACTGACGGCGACTCGTCGCTTGAGAAAGCAATTTCTGATATTACAGCAAAGCTCAATCAAAATCACCACGATGCTAATGACTACCATATCATCACAGGTAAAGATATTACTGCGACTAGTGACGCTATGCTGTTGTCACTGTCCGCAATCATGATCGCTGTGTCAATCATCTCCCTGTTTGTCGGCGGAATCAGCATCATGAATATCATGTTAGTAAATGTTGCCGAACGACAGCGTGAAGTCGGTATCCGTAAAGCAATTGGTGCAACCAACCGACACATCATCCATCAATTCTTGATCGAATCAGTCATCATTGGTTTAGCTGGTGGTGTTATGGGGTATATCTTTGGCTTAATTGGTGCGTACACGGTCAGTACCTTCCTACCAGTTTCGCCAATTTTGAGCTGGCAGCCTGCTGTCGTCAGCATTGGTGCTGCCATGCTGGTCGGCGTCGTCTTTGGTATCTATCCGGCCGTACGCGCTGCCAACCGCAACACTATCGAAGCAATGCGAAACTAAATAAACCG
>CAJPSL010000042.1 GCA_905373315.1 Candidatus Saccharimonadota bacterium | reverse complement strand
CTGTCACATCAATCTTGCTCATTTTTCCTCCTAGATTTTCTTCGCCCGCAAGTCGTTTAATTTCTTGGCAATCGTCGCGTCCAGCGTTGCGGTTGGCGTCCGTAGCTTGAAGCCACCGATGAGTTCTGGGCGAACAACTTCGCTCAATTGAACAACCGTCTGAGGCTTCTTGAGTAGCGTCATGATGGCCGAACGCGCCTCATCCGTCAATGCTCGCGCTGATTCAACCGTCGCCACCGTTAAGCCACGCTCCGCTAGTTCTGCTCGAATGTCGCGCACCAACAAGTCAACTTCACGCTGACGATTTTCATGACTCAGCAGTGCCGCCACCTCATCCACAACCGTTACATCGTTGTTCATCAATCGTTCAGCCACATACCGAGCCAATTTGCGACGCGACGTTCGTGCAGGCATTAGCGCGCCTCCTTCAAAGCTTTCTCAATCAATTTGCCGTCTTTTTTAGCGTCCAATTTCTCGTTCACCAAGGTGCCGGTCGCTTCAGCCACCAACTGCAATGTTTCGTTATGCAACGCTTGGCGCGCAGCGGCAACTTCGCCAGCGATCTCCGTCCGAGCCGCCTCGATGATGCCATCGGCTCGCGCTTCGGCTTTCTTAGCCGCAGCTTCAACGATTTCCGCTGCCTCGTTCCTCGCCGACGCAACGATGTCACGTGCTTCCGCTCGCGCTTTACGCATCGATGCGTTGATCATTTTTTCCGTCTTGTCAGCATTTTCACGCGCTGATTTGGCAGCTTTTTCGGCCGTTCGAAGATCTTTTTCACGCTTGTCCAGCATCGCTGCCAGTGGCGGATACACCCATTTGCTCAACACAAACAGTAATATCAAAAATGCCACTGACTGCAGGACCAACAGTTTCCAGTCGATTCCCAAAGAACCAAACAAATCAGCCTTATCAGCTGCGTGAGCTTCAGCATTCGCAAATTGTGTTACCAATCTTTCCACAATTTACCTCTAAATTACATAACCTTACCGACGATGGCAGCCACGAAACCGATAATTGCCAAGGCGTCGATGAATGAAATACCAAGAATCATCATGGTACGCAAGTCATTAATCTTCTCTGGGTTGCGACCTGCGGCGTTCATCGCTGCAGCACCGATCATTGCGGCGCCAATTGCTGCAAAGGCTGCTGGGATTGCGTAAGTTAAGGCAAAAGCTAATGCTTCCATGGTTGATATTCTCCTTATAATTATTACTTAACTACTTATTTTCATTCTCTGTCATTTTCTTTGAAATATCAACAGGGGAATGAACATGTGCATGGCTGGACTCGTCGTGGTCGCCGTGAGGAGTGAGTCCCAGGGAAATAAATACCGTTGACAACATAAAGAAAATATATGCCTGAATACCACCGATAAATAGTTCGAACAAATAGAACGGCTGTAGCATTGCTGGTGAAGCGTACTTTGTTAGGTAAGCAATCATGATCAGCAGCACTTCGCCCGCCAGTACATTACCGAACAGACGAAAGCTCAGTCCGAGTAGACGCGAAAATTCTGCCACCAACTCCAAAATACCGACAAATGACATGATTGGATCTTTCAGCGGATTGACGAAATATCGCCCCATATTGCCACGAAATCCCAGGTAGCGGAATGCGTAAACTTGCGCCGCGATGATAGTGATGATAGCCAATCCAAACGTCATGTTCAAATCAGCTACACCGCCACGAAACAGGGGAGTGCCGTGCTCTCCAACTGTCACAGGACCAACGAAAGGCAGCAGCCCCAGCCAGTACTGTGCTATCACAAAGAAAAATATCGTGATGGTCAATGGTGCCACTCGCGCCGCCCAAACGTCATCTTGGATGACCTGTTTGACCGTGCCGTACAAGCCATCAAATGTCCAGTTGACCAAACGCGTCACAAAGTTAGGTTGCTTTTTGCCCAGCGCTGCCGCACGCGTTCGCAGCATAATCCACACCAAAACTAGTAACCCTAATGCGCCCAGCAGATGAGAGTTAGTGACTGAAATGCCGCCAACTTGTATTATCTCGTCTGCTTTGACTGAAATATGTAGACTGCTTGCAAACTGGTGTATCATTGATTGGCCTCTCTCTGTTTTATAAATCGTATTTGCTGATAAATCAATCCTGCTGACGCAGCCAGGCCCACGATAATCCCTGTAACCATCAGCCACGGTTTGGTGTGTAGCACCAGATCAGCCCACAGCCCCACGAGCATCAAGCCGATGCTCGGCACAAACATGCGCCACGTCGTCCCGATGATGGTTTTCATCATAACCGCAGTGGCATCCACATCTGTTTTTTGGTCGCTCTGAACCTTAGGTTTTTCAGCCATTACCTATACTATATCAATCTGCTATACTATTTGACAATATGCCCAGGAAAAATTATCCAAGATATCAAGCAGTCCAGAAAAATAGACAGCCGCTAACTACTGTACATGAGCTGAGTAGCTGTCGCCAAAAACGCCGTTTTACTACACAACAGCAGGCCGAAAGGGAAATAACCAACCGACAACTGACCGACCCACACCTGTCTCTGACAACTTACAAATGCAATTGGTGCGGCGGCTGGCACCTCACGTCACGCTAGAGCCACTAGAAGACGAGATGTTCTTGGATTGGCACATTCGTGTAACGGCCCAAAATTGGCACCGTTGAATCAGTCGTCGTACCATCACCGAGCTGTCCTCGGTTGTTGTTGCCGACAGTATAGACGCGATTATCAGTCGTAAAGATCACGGTCGTACCGCCACCACTTTCCACGTGCTTGGCACGAGGAGCAGTTGGACTACTGCCAAACAACTGCATTGGCGTTGGTGTATTGCGGCTTACCTTATCACCAGTGCCCAACTGACCATTCTCATTTGAGCCGGCACCATAGACCTTACCGTCATCACCCACCACAAACAAGTTACTGACGCGCCCTGCGTATGCTGTTGACCAGATATCAACCGCTTTCACGCCGGCTGGCAGCATGAATTTTACTGGGGTTGGGTTCCTCCAGTTAGTAGCCCCGTTTGCGTGGTTGGCACTGTTACCAAACACACCATGGTAATTGCTACCAGTACTGTACACATTTCCATCAGATGTACGATATGATGCGAATAACTCGTCAGTGGAAATCTGTTGCACAAAACCTGGAACACCAAGATCTCGAATTTTTGGCGTCTGAAGCCTGAAGAATATATGCTTGTTACTCGGCGGACAGGCAGCAGCGATTGCCATTCCTGTACCCGAAGCATTGGCCGCTAGACAGTGGTTACTGGCGCCTCGGCGGAAAATACGATCCGCCCCGTGAGAAACCATGCGCCAGCGCTGAATGTGAGACGAGGAGTTACAATTCGCTAAACGAATGTTCACCAAGTCACCGGCAGTATTTTCCACACATTTGCCATTTATCTTGATTTGCTCTTGTGGTGTGTACTCAAATTGCTGTTGAGAACTATCATTACAACCACGAGGAGCTACCGTAGTAGGACCGACTGCCTCCATGCAACGGTCCTCCAAGAACCGCCAGCGGAACACCAGATTGTCCTTACCAACCTCCAAGTGGTTTGAGCCACCCACGCCATACACCTTACCATCATTCGCCAAGATATATAGGGTACCTCCGTCAAAAGCCAGCTGCATGGCGCGTGGTTTACCGGGATTACCAAAGTCACCAATTCTTACTGGCGTTGATGAACTTGATATATTGGCGCGACCCAACTGATAATAATCATTTGCACCCCAACCGTACACGGCACCATTCTGCATGATGACATAAGCGTTATATCGGTCCTGTACCAAGTGAGCAGTCGGAATCGTTCCTGGATCACCAGGGTTCGGGAAAGGCAAGGCAACACGCTTTGGAGTAGACCTATTACTACAGGCGGTCGCATACGCCGGAGTAACGGTATAATCACCAGTACCCAATAGGCCGTAAGTACATTCACCGGCAGCATAGATATTTTTATCATTCCCCAGTACAAAGTTTGCCCAACCTGAGTTGACAGTAACTGCTTTGACCCCAACTGGTAAGCCAAACCTCACTGGCGTTGAGACAGTCGGACTCATATAGCCAGCGCCCAATTGGCCGCGATCATTTTTACCAGCGCCATACACCGCACCATTCTCATCTCGAATCATCAAGTTTCCACCAACAGAGACAAAGTTGGTGTGCACTGAAACTGCGCGCTGGGATATAGTAAATCTCACTGGCGTTGGCTGAGCTGTCGAAACCAATCCAGCGCCCAATTGGCCGCGGTCGTTCGCCCCAACTGACCGGACACGCCCAGCAGAGTCAATTGTCGCAAAGAATACTTTGTGCTGTATGCCGTGCATATCGCCTTCATATCCAAACGCCAAGGTGTCGACACGCGTCTGGGCTCCAGTGGCCAATGACAACACTCGGGTATACGTTTTCCACACGCCACCGCTTGGTCGTAACAGCTCAACATAACCTGTAGCGTAGGCCTGCTGGACCTCACCACCGGTTGAGCCAAGAGGAGGGACAGTAAACCGCGTTCGAATATTGCCCTCATGCATCACAGTATTTGACTGACCAGGCTCTGGATCACCCGCACAGTTTGTTTCTGGAGCTAGATTTTTTGATCCCCATGGCGAGATCATACCGTTGCTGCGCAGACAAGACACAGCATATGCCAGACCACTTTCAGCAGCTTCGCGCGCCAATTGGTTATAATACCGGTCCCGTAGCGCCGCTGCATATGAGGCAGCTAGCTGCATAGCCACCAAAAGTAAGGTCAGCATATTGTACATGCTTATCGACAAGTGTATAATGATGAGTAATCATGGGTGCG
>CAJPSL010000041.1 GCA_905373315.1 Candidatus Saccharimonadota bacterium | reverse complement strand
GCTGTGTATCGTCATCGTCTACGCCTTGGCTATTAAACTATTCCGCTGGGAATAACTACTGAGAGTAGCAAAACATAACCTTTTTTCGTATAATCAAAGTATATGGTGGTGGAATACTTTGAACGATCAGCGGCAGGTGAGCGTTTAGAAAAAGTCAGTCGTCCTCGCTCTCACGCGTGGGTGCATATATCTGGTAAGTTGCTGGATGTGGTTGACTTGTCAGATAAACTCCTGCTGAACGCAAATATCTTGCGCGATGTTTGTGATGTCCGTGAGTTGTCACGAGCAGAGTTTAGCAATGGTGTAGAATACATTTTCTTGCGTTTGCCAGTTGGTCCGGCTGATGCCGCCAAAACTGCCCCGATACTTATCGCAGTGTCACGTGATCGACTGGTAACTGCCAGTCCGCATACTTCTTTTTCGCCGTTAGACACTGATGCCTTCATGACTACTGACACGCGCCAGCCTTCTGCGGTGGTGTCTGCTGTCATCGCCTCCATCATCACTGAATACGAGCAGCGGCTCCATGCGCTGTCGACCAAAATTACCACTGCTCGCAAGCGGCTCACGCATTTTGATGTCCAAAACGAGGACTTTGTTGAGTTCGTCGCTATTGAAGATAGCCTCAATGAATATCGAAGTGGTTTGGAGGGGCTAGTAACGGCTGTCGGTCAACTGGAAATGAATCGTCGTCAATTGTTCAATCTGCGTGATATTGAAGCCTTTGGCGATATCATACTGCACGCTCGCCAGTTGTTGGTGGCTATTAGCTCAAGCGCTCAAACGATCGACAGTATCCAAAACGCCTATTCGACCATTGCCAATAACACTCTGAATCAGCGCATGAAAGTGTTGACGACCATCACCATTCTACTGGCGGTGCCAAACGTCTTTTACGGCATGTATGGCATGAACATTGGGCTGCCGTTCCAAGGTGAGCAGTGGGCTTACATTGCCATCATGGGGGTTACACTGTTGTTAATTTTACTAACACTACTACTTGCCAAGCGATTCCGCTTATTCTAAAATTAAACTAATAAGTAGGGAGTAAGCACTTGACGTGCTATATTTCCTTTGGTACTATGGTTGACGTGTCTCGCGCCGAAGCATTGAGTTGCGGTTTGTAATAAAGGTCGAAGCGCGTGAGGCTGCATTTAGTACGAAGGAGTACAAATACATGCCGATAGCAATCAATTTTGTGTCATCACGACGCAAAAAGATCGCAGTGGATGTAGTTCCTGCCGAATGGCAAACATACATAGCACAATAACATATCTAAAACCGCCCGAGCGCTAGGCCTGGGCGGTTTTAGATTGGCGTAAGTTTAATCTATTCAGCCTTTTTCTCTTCAGTAGACACACCTGCTGCTTTGAGCGCGTTTTCTACTTCAGTGTCAATATTGTTGAGGTCTTCTACTTTCTTGCCGTTGATAAAGACAGTTGGTGTAGCAGTAATTTCGTGTGCACGACTAACGGCGGTGTCAAAACTGATTTTTTGCAATACGCGGTCACTTGTTAGGTCATTGGCAAAGCGTGATTCATCAAGCTTGAGCTGCTTGGCATAGCCCATGAAGATATCGTTGCGTTCGTGGTTTTGAGCGTTACTCCATGCGTCTTGGTTTTCGTAGAGCAAATCGTGCATTTCCCAATATTTACCTTGCAAGCCTGCCGCTTCAGCTACTGACGCTGCTAGGCGAGCGTGAGTGTGACCAGACAGTGGGAAGTTGCGGAAGATTAATTGCACATTGTCTTTATGCTTTTCGATGGCTGATTTAATGCGTGGCGCGACCGTGCGGCAGCCTGGGCATTGATAATCACCATACTCAATGACCGTAACTTTAGGCTTGTCAGCCCCAAAAGTGTGCTCCTGAATGTCACCATTGCGCTTTTCAGCAGGGATGATTTTTGTGAGTTGATCTTTGGCGATATCACTAATATCTAAGCGGTGTGTTACTGACAGATATACCATGCCACCAAGTATCGTCACCACGATTGCGATAAATACGCCCCAGGTTTTTCCGTTCATTCTTGTCCTCCAAATTAACTCTAGCAATAATAGCATAAAATCAGGTAAAATAAAACCATGAGTGTATTGCTGTTAAGTGTTATATATGGATTGATTATCGTCATTTTGATATTGGTACTAGGGGTGCATCCACAGCTCTCGTCACATAGCCAATTTGAATTGAAACGTCGGGCGCACCAGGGTGACGAGGAAGCAAAATTACTACTGAAACGCCGCACCTACTTGGCTGATTTATTTTCGTTGCAGCGGGTGATCACGGCATTATTATTGGTGTCACTCAGTGTCATCGGTGTGGAGTTGTTTCACTGGCTAGTTGGTTTTTTGGTGTCGTTAGTCATCGCGCTTTATTCGGGCGCCGTGGCTCGCTTGTCGCCGCTACAAAAATTTTCACAGCGCATCTATGAACGGTATGAAGGAGCAATCATCCGCTGCATTGAAAAGTATTCAGTTGTATTTTGGGCAATCCGTTCTGTTGTACCGTCACAAAGTAGTGAATTGGATGTTGAATCGCGTGAAGAACTGCTGGAGATAGTCAAGAACGCTGGCGATGCATTGTCCAAGGACGAAAAAAAGCTTATCACCAATAGTCTCAAGTTCAAGGACATGAAAGTCACTGACGCCATGATTCCACGTACTATGATTGATAGCATAGGTAAAGATGAAGTACTAGGTCCCATCGTTCTGGATGGGCTGTATCAAACAGGGCACAGCCGTTTTCCGGTGATTGATGGGGATATTGATCATGTTGTGGGTATGCTGTATGTGCAAGATTTGGTGACCATCGGTAATGCCAAAAAGTCGCAAAAAGCGCACCACGTTACTGATGCCATGGAGCACGCTGTGTTTTACATTCGAGAAGACCAATCGTTACAGCAAGCTTTGGCTGCCTTCATCAAAACCAGACACCATCTATTCATCGTGATCAACCAGTACCGTGAAACAGTTGGACTGTTAAGCCTGGAAGATGCTTTGGAAGCGCTTTTAGGAAAGAAAATCAATGATGAATTTGATACCCATGAAGATCTGCGTAAGGTAGCCGAGCACAATCCACGTGGCAATAATAGCCCAAAAACTACCGAAACTATCTAAGAATTTATCTTTTGCATGTATCGACATTCGGGATAATTCGAGCATCCGTAGAATGGTGAATGATTATTTTTGCTGTGTCTTATCACCAGATGACCGCCACGACAGCGTGGGCATGGTTTAATTTTTTGAGATATGTCTGATACGTCAGGAATTGGTATTACGACACCTTTATCTTCAAGGGCGCGAATGATGGTGAGTAGTCCCGTGTTATCAATAAGCCGTATCTTGTTACCGTTGGTAGAATGTTTCACAAATCTTCGCGCGTCCGATGAGAAGATATTTGTCGTGACAAAGAATGCTTCACCTCCATGTAAATGATCAACAACTGCACCATAAAAATCACGCACTTCGGATACTTTGACAATTTTTTCGATATATTTTTTACATTGGATATAACTTTGGACGCCGTTTTTGTATAATACAATGTCAATGCCACCGTCGCGTTTATACGGGGTGGTTGCAGCCGAATAGCCAAAATGCTCAAATAATTGAGCGATGTATTTTTCGAAATCATACGGCGACATGGAGCGAATTTTGGTGAGCAGTTCATGGTCGCTGAGTGGTGTGGCTGGATTAGACCTGTTCTCGGTAATGGGCTGCTTGTTCGTTGATTGTGCCCCTTCCGAGACGGACACTTTGGTTGACTGGATATCTACTGCGGGCGATACTTCCTGGCGTAATTCCTCTAGCTCCCGGTAGGCTGTGATATATCGTTTATGATAATAAAACACTACAAAAGGACTAGCGATAATCCATGTAATTGAACAAAAGATGACTACAGTGCCCACCGTATAGCTATCCATGGGGCGATTATAGCATAAAACTGTTGCCGCTGTGGTATAATAAACAGATATGAAACAGAGGACTTTTGCAATTGATACACCAACAAAAGTTGGGGAAATGATTACCGTGGCGGGCTGGGTACATTCCCGGCGTGATCACGGTGGGCTGATTTTTATTGACCTGCGCGACCATACCGGGTTGGTGCAGCTGGTGATTAATCCTGAGCAGGCGGAAGCGTTTCGTTTGGCGGAAAGCCTGCGCGATGAGTTTGTGATTTGCGCTAGTGGTGTGGTGACGGAGCGCGGCGAAGGTTTGAAAAATCCAAATATCGCCAGCGGTGATGTGGAAATTGTGGTGGAAAATCTGGAAATTCTCAATCGTGCTGAAACCTTGCCAATCCAGCCATTTGCCGAGGAAAATCAGGCGGGCGAGGACTTACGTTTTAAGTATCGCTATCTTGACCTGCGCCGCCCGAAGATGCAGGACATGCTGAAAAAACGCGCTGAGATGTACCGACGGATGCATCAGTATATGGATACTCGGGACTTCATCGAGATTCAGACGCCGATTTTGGCAAATTCTAGCCCCGAGGGCGCGCGTGATTTTCTGATCCCCAGCCGGTTGCAGGAAAATAAGTTCTATGCTCTGCCGCAAGCGCCGCAGCAGTTCAAGCAGCTGTTGATGGTTGGCGGCGTACCGCGGTATTACCAGCTGGCGGCGTGTTTTCGCGATGAAGATCCGCGAGCTGATCGACTGTACGGCGAGTTTTATCAGCTGGATCTGGAGATGAGCTTCGTTGAGGACGGCGAGGAGGTTCGCCGGGAGGTCGAACCGTTGATGCGACAGCTAGCGACCGAGTTTGCGGGCAAGAAGTTGCTGGATTTGAGCGGTCTCGCGGTCGGTGACGGCAGTCCAATTCCGCGCATTTCCTATCGCGACGCCATGGAGA
>CAJPSL010000040.1 GCA_905373315.1 Candidatus Saccharimonadota bacterium | reverse complement strand
GTATCTATATTTGAATTATATCGGAGAACTAATTACATAGTCAAGGAAATTAACCGGACAGCCACGGACACGTAATTAAAAATCGCCCAAACAGGCGACAACTCAAATTTCTCTAAAATTGGTGACCTCACGGGGAATCGAACCCCGGTTGCCGGGATGAGAACCCGGTGTCCTAACCGCTAGACGATGAGGCCAATACTAAGCATCATACCACGACGCAGCCGCTTTTGTCTATACCGCCGCACCAGCCAACAGAGACGCGCTTGCGTTTTACCACCGTTTGACGCTATACTTAATATCATGAAAGAATCGAGGGTGGGGCAGTCTGACAGAACATTTTCCAAATTTTGGCTGCGCCGTCTCAGTAAAGCTTCGCTACTAGTCAATCTCTTCATTCTCTTCACATACGCATCAGCTCGCTTTTTGCCTGGCAATTATCGCTTTACTATTGGTGATTCAGTGACTAACCTAGCCGCCGCTATCAGCGTATTGTCCGCAGTCTGGGCGCTTGGTCTCTGTGTTTGGACGCCCAAAAAACAACGCGCCTACCTGGCATGCGCCACCTATGCATCACTCATCATCACCATCGCCGCACTCATCGCCACCAGCGGCGGCATCTATTCTCCGTTTACCAGCCTCTGGCTCATGGTGACTATCTTTGCTGCAGTATTTGGGCTGTGGCTGACTGGCGGCATCATCTTGCTGGTCGTGGCGCACATCGCCATGATTCATTTCGAAACACCACTGACGCTGGAACAGATAACCATCAGCGCGGTGCTTGGCATCATGCCACTCGTCCTAAGCATTGTTCTATGGCGATACCAACCGCAGAAAAAGCTTGATGACCGATTTACTGAACTGGAAAATAGGCTAACCTCCGCCGAGGGCAAATCTGATGTCGTCATCAATACCATCGACGACGGCGTGATGGCTATTTCCAATGACGGTATCATTGAACTTATCAATCCAGCCGCGCAACAGATGATCGGTTGGGACAAAGGCGACGCTTTGGGTCTGAGTTGGCAAGGTGTCCTCAAACTGGTGCTCAAGGACGGATCTGACATCCCAGAGGGCAAACATCCCGTTGCTCAAGCATTGTCTTCAAACCAGCCCACCCACAGCGACAACCTATTTCTCAAAACCTCTTCAGACAAACGACTGCCGATCACCATCGTCAGTTCTCCTATTGGCCCACAAAAGGAAGGTGTCATCATCGTGTTCCGGGACATCTCCAAAGAGCGCGCCGAGGAGCGAGAGCAGGCCGAGTTCATTTCTACTGCCAGCCACGAGATGCGCACGCCTGTGGCCTCCATCGAGGGCTATCTGGGTCTGGCGCTCAACCCAGCCACTGCCCAAATTGACGACAAAGCTCGCGACTTCATCACCAAAGCGCACGCCTCCGCTCAACACCTGGGCCGGTTATTTCAAGACCTGCTGGATATCAGTAGAGCCGAGGACGGACGCCTCAAAGATGAACCAAAGCTATTTAACGTAACTGATTTTGTGGCAGACATCTTTGAAGGTCTGGCGCACAAAGCCGCCGAGAAAAATCTGCTCTATTCGTTTCGGCCGCACGCGCTAGCCAAAGACTCCGCTGACCAACATTTGCAGCCCATTTATTATGCCTTTGTTGACCCCGACCATTTCCGGGAAATTACCGCCAACCTCATAGAAAACGCCATCAAATACACTAAAGAGGGGGAAGTGGTGGTTGACGTCACTGGCGACTCATCAAAGGTGGTTGTCAGCGTGATGGACTCTGGCCTGGGAATCCCCGCAGAAGATGTGCCGCATCTTTTCCAAAAGTTTTATCGGGTTGACAATTCAGCCACTCGCGAAATCGGCGGTACTGGTCTGGGACTGTATCTGTCTCGCCGACTCGCCGAAAGCATGTCGGGCGATTTACGTGTCGAGAGCGAGTACGGCAAGGGAAGCACCTTCTTTCTGGAAATACCGCGAATTTCCAAAGAAGAAGCCGCCCACAAAGAAGCATCCTTGCAGCCAACATCAGTTCAGTACCATCAACCACAGCAGCAAGCCCCAGTAATTCCTGACACAACGCCCGTAGAACCGCCAGCAAATCCTCCAGCACAGCCGCCAACAGAACAGCCCCAGCAACCTACCGAACCCGCCCAAAGTACTGAGCCGCTCGTCCAGCCCAGCCAGTCAGCGACACCCCAACAAACACCAACACCAACCAGCCCAGAACACGCCACGCTTGCCGACATTGAACATCATTTAGAGACCACTCGTCGCGCCATCAGCATACCGCGGAGAACCAATAATTCATAAAAGCATAAGAATGATAGCAATTTTAATAATAATATCGTATAGTAGGTAGTAGATATGACAAAAATTTTACTCGTTGAAGATGACAAAAGTTTACGCGAAATCTATGGCGTACGATTATTAGCAGAGGGATACGACATCGTGTCCGCAGGCGATGGTGAAGAGGCGCTCGCCATGGCCATCAAAGAACGGCCAGCACTCATTTTAAGTGACGTGATGATGCCAAAAATTTCTGGCTTTGACATGCTGGATATTTTGCGGTCTGCCACTGAGACCAAAGACATCAAAGTGATCATCATGACCGCTTTGTCCTCAGAAGACCAACGAGCTCGTGGTGAACAATTAGGCGCCGACCGCTACCTCGTGAAATCCCAAGTTGGCATTGAAGACGTCGTGCGCACCGTGCACGAAGTTTTGGGCGATGTTCCGGGACTTACGCCAGCACCGCAACCGCAACCAGCCGCCCAGCCAGCAGCACCTCAGCAAGCACCAGCGCCAGCTATGCCACAGTCACCGCAAATGCCGCCGGTCCGGCCTGATGTCTCAGCACTATCACCGCAGCCAACACTGCAGGCTGCAGCTGCACCAGCGCCAGCTACCTTGCCGCAACCAACTGCGCCTTTCTCATCTTCAGCGCCACGTCCTGCCAACCTGGGTGAGCGTGTCATCCGCCCACTTGAAGGCGCCAGCCTGACGCCGACAGAAGATGTTGCCAAACTCATGGAACAAGAATTAGAAGGTATTCCAAACCTCAAACCACAGTCAACCGAGCCTGAGCATACCCCAGAGGAAACAGCACTAGCTCCGCAACCTGATACAACTCCAGCAGAAACCATTCCAACACTGACAGCTACCCCAGCTCCTGAAACTCCAGCCGAGCCTACTCACATTCCCGTGACAACACCAGCGCCTCAAACTCCACAGAACCTACAAAGCATCACCGCTCCAGAGCAGCCAGCTCCAACCATTCCAGCAGCACCGGTAATCAGTCCAGCTCCGCAAGCGCCAACAAACGCTGCGCCAATTCATACGCCACCAGCTCCAGTCCTGCATCCGCTTCCGTCTCAGCCGCCACAACCGCCGCAAACTCCTCCACCAGCACAACCACAAGCATAAATGCCAGACAATACCACACCGACTCATGAACCCACTCAGCGCCTCAACAAATTCGTGGCGCTGGCGCTTGGCGTGTCGCGACGTCAGGCTGACGAGCTGATCGAGCAGGGCAAGGTCACCGTAAACGACCAGCCCGCCAAGCTCGGCCAACGCATCACCGCAACTGATATCATTCGCTATGGTAACAAACGACTCACCGCTCAAACCCACCAACTCATCCTCCTCCATAAACCCGTCGGCTACCTCTGTTCGCGTGCCTCTCAGGGCGGTGTACCGACTATTTACGAATTATTACCGAAAGACCTCCATCACCTCAAGCCCGTCGGTCGCCTCGACAAAGACAGTTCTGGGCTCATCCTCCTCACCAACGACGGGGATTTTGCCCATCAAATGACACACCCATCGTTTTATAAAATCAAGCGCTATCTCGTGACGCTCGACCAGCCGCTGCAGCCGCTCCACCGGCAAATGATCAATGACTTTGGCGTGCAACTACCTGACGGGCCCAGTCGCTTGACGCTCGAACGCCAGCACGACGGCGACGACCACCGCTGGATCGTCCAGATGAGCGAAGGTCGCAACCGCCAAATCCGCCGCACCTTCGCCGCCCTTGGCTACACCGTCATCAAACTTCACCGCACAGACTTTGGTAACTACACTCTCGGTGACATCAAACGCGGGGAATTCCAAGAAAGCAATTTGACACCAGGTCAATAATTGATGTATCGTATAGATACATAGGAGGACATACCATGCGAGAAGGTAACAAATTTTCAATTGAAAATGATAGTGGATTATGGCGGAAAAAAGTAGGAGCCATGCTTGGTGTAGTAGCCAGCGCCGCACTAGCCATTTCAGGTTGTGGTGCACCAATATCAGAAACAGCACCAACGGCAACTACAGAAGGATCTACAATCAGCCCGGAGCTAGACTCAACCAACCAGTCCAATCTCGACTGGCAGATTGTTGACCGGAACTGTTTTGATGAACCTGACTGCAAGCATGAAATATCATCAGTAAGGAAAGCCTGCGATGGCACCACTCTACTATACGAATATTATAATTACTACGGGCAAGGTGGCATAACAGCAGTTCCTAACAGTCCCGAGTGCACCGCTTCACCAGCACCAGAAAGCAGCCCAACACCAGTTGTTACGGCAACACCCACTCCGGCAGGCTAAGGCTAGCCCCATTTCGCATACCGCTTATCCTCGCTAAATCCTCACGCCTCTGGTATAATAGGCGTAATTATGTCTCATAAATTACCTACCGTCGCCATCATCGGCCAAGCTAACGTTGGCAAAAGTTCACTATTCAATCGCTTGACGCGCGCCCGCACCGCCATCGTCGCCCGCGAAGCCGGCACCACCCGCGACAACGTCGTCGGCAAAGTCTCATATAAGCGCCGCGCCCCATCTCCCGAGGAAGCTGTGACTGACGCGAGCAC
>CAJPSL010000039.1 GCA_905373315.1 Candidatus Saccharimonadota bacterium | reverse complement strand
GCCAGCTTTGCCAAAACCAATAATAAGTGCGTCAAATTGTTGTGTATCCATTTACCTCCTCCTATCTTTTTTAGTGATCTCTCTCGCTGCAATAATTTCTCTATCAGCATACAGAACTGCTTCTTTTATTACAAGTTTTTGAGATACTACTATTATCGTGTGCACAATAGCTCCTTAAAACTGTTCCAAAAAATCCAACTTGCCGCTCTCAAAATGCCGCACGTCCTCGATGCCGTATTTCATCATCACCAGACGGTCGATGCCGCAGCCAAAGGCAAAACCAGTGTATTCATTCGGATCGATGTCAGCAACTTTCAGCACATTCGGGTGGATCATGCCGCAGCCCAACAGTTCGATCCAGCCCTCACCCGAACAGACTTTACAATCCGGATTTTTGCCCTCACAGAACGGGCAGCTCAATGCAAATTCAAAGCTTGGTTCGGTGAACGGGAAATAAAATGGGTTGACGCGCACGTCAAGTTTCTTGCCGTAATATTCCTGCAAAAACTCCTGCAAGGTGGCAATCAGATTGCCGACGTTAACCCCCTTGGCGACATACACGCCCTCAACTTGATAGAACGTGTGCTCGTGCCGCGCGTCCAAATCTTCGTTGCGAAATACCCGGTCGGGCACGATGGCGGCGATCGCCTCGCCTTTTTCCAAATTGCCATGATATTTTTTCAACACACGGTTTTGCATGGTCGAGGTGTGTGCCGGGGCAATCAAGCGGTCGCCATTAGCATCAGTTTCCTCAGTCATGAAGGTGTCATAATCATCGCGTGCTGGATGACCCTTCGGAAAGTTCAAGCTCTCAAACATATGGAATTGGTCATCAATCTCACGCGACTCTTCCGTCACGAAACCCATGCGGTTAAAAATGTCAGAAATGCGGTCAATTTCACGCATCAATGGATGAATCGTACCGCGTTCACTCGGCAGCAATGCAGGGCGCGGAGCATTGACATCCATCGGCGCCGTCACGTCAATTGACGGTAGATCAACCTTTGATAGCTCAGCTTCACGAGCCGTAACCGCCCGCTCCAGCTCCTGCTTCAATTCATTGACTCTCTTACCAAACGCTCCGCGCTCTTCGGCTGGCAGCGTCGCAATGACACCATATAGTTCCCGCAGCTCGGTACTCCGCAAGACACTGCGCGGCTCGGCTACCTCGGATACACGTGATACTAATATTGATCGAACTTCATCTAACTTTTCCATATCATCGTCCTTGCATTAAAAACATACCGACAACTCCTGCCGCCATGATCACAATCAAAACCCACGCCCACGCCAACGTTGTCGTCTGTTTTGTGCCTTCTAGATATTTCACATCTTCCACGCCGTCCAAGCTAGCTTTCTCCTGCAAGCTCGACGTTTTCGCCTTTTCGCGCAGTTCCGCCGCAATGCGTTCTTGCAGTTTACTGCGCTGGTCGTTCTGACTTACAAATAATCCCATAACTACAGTATAGCAAATTATGCTATAATAGTCGTGATACTACTTTAAGGAGGGAATATGGCTACGAAGAAAACTTCAAAGAAAGCCCCGGTTAAAGCTACGGCAAAGAAAACTGCTGCAGCTAAGACCGAAACCAAAACGACCGTCAAACGAGTCGTCACCGAATCTGCTGCGGCCAAAAGCAAGCGCGCCAAGTTGGGTTCTACATTACCAAGCAACTTAATCAACATCGTCATCGCGGAAATCATCGGTACGTTCATCTTGACGCTGACCGCACTGTTCGCATCGGACGTCCTGTCATCAATGTACGTTGGTTTTGCATTGATGCTCATCGTTACTGCTATCGGCGGTATTTCTGGCGCACACGTCAACCCAGCCGTTACTTTCGGTTTGTGGTCAATGCGCAAATTAAAAACCGCTTTGGTACCATTCTACTGGGGTGCACAATTCCTCGGTGCCATGGCAGCAGTTGTACTAATCGGCTCAATCACCAACAACGGTTTTGCGCTCAGCTTTAACCAATTCACTGCATTCTCATGGAGTGTCTTTGCGGTTGAACTGATCGGTGTTGCTGTCTTCATGTTCGGCGTCGCCGCAGCATTGAACCGCAAAGAAATCAGCACGACTGGCAAAGCCTTTGGTATTGGTCTGGCATTGATGATTGGTTTGGTCGTATCAGGCTCAATCACGTCATTTGTCCGTGCATCAGTCATAGCCAAGATCCAAGATAACCAAGTTGCAGCACAATCAGAAAACAGCGAGCGTCCATACCCACGAGAAATTTACATCTCAGGCGCAACACTCAACCCAGCTGTTGCTTTGGCGGTCACAGAAAAGACTGACACTCAAGTGCGCAGCAATAGCCCATTCCCAGCTAAGAACGAGAAGAACTACTCTCGCTTTAGCCTGGAAGTAATTGTCGCAACACTCATCGGTGCAGCTCTGGGTGGTAACTTGTTCTTGCTCATCAATTACCGTAACAAGGAAGAAGAGTAAATCATAGTTCTACTATAACGATATCCCGCCTCCTTTGGCGGGATATTTTTTAATCTTCCTGCGCTGGTCGATCGATTAGCTCTGGCTGCGTTTGATGATCACCGCCAGCGATTCGCACCACGTCTTTATCAATCTTGCCCAGCTCCTTGTACGAATTATTATAATGCCCGACGGTGGTGCTGAGACTTTTGCCCATCTTGGTCATCAGTTCATCAAACTTCTTAATATGCACACCCAGCTGGCCGACACGCACCTGGATATCCTTGGCCTGCTCTTCAATTTGTAGACTCCTCAGGCCCTGCAGCACCGTCTGCAAATATGCCAAAAAGCTGGTCGGGCTGACGATGATCACCCGCTTGTCACGAAAGGCATATTCAATAAGATCGCGGCTCGAACCGCCCGTACCAACATTATTAATGAGCAGGTCATAATATAGCGACTCTGATGGAATGAACATAAAGGCAAAATCCATAGTATTCTCACGCGGCCGAATGTACTTGCTGGTTTCGTCGATGCGCCCCTTCAGGTCAGCCTTCACCTTATTCAGCCACAACTCGCGCTCAGCTTTAGTCTCAGCGTTGATCATCCGGTTGTAATTTTCCAGACTAAATTTACTGTCTACTGGCAAAATCTGCCCCTTGTCCAGGAAAATCACCGCATCAACAATCTCGCCATCCTTGAACCGGTACTGCATCTGAAACTGCTTGGTGGGCAGCACATTATCCAGCACGCTCTCCAGGTAAAACTCGCCGAACACGCCGCGCTGCTTGGGGTTTTGCAGGACGTTCTGCAGGGTTTTCAGGTCAGTCGCCACGTCAACCACCCGCTTATTCGTTTCATCCAACTTCGCCAGCCGCTGTGTCACGTCTGCCACCAACTTGGCGCTTTCCGACAGCTGCTTTTGCACCGAAGTTTGCACTTGAGCATTGCTGCGCTCCAATTTATCACTAACTGATTCGTTGAGCTTAGCGATGGTTCGCCCCAGCTCCACCACGTCAGTTTTGATGAGCTCGACCGATGACTGCTGCTTCAGCTCGCCGAGCCTTGATTGCAGCACGAACAACGTCGCACCCAACCCCATAACGATAATAACCAAGAGAATAATGATAATGATTTCCATACTCTTAGTGTACAGTGATTACAGAGCCAAGACAACTCGCGCCAACACCACAAACACGATCATCAGCGCTATCGCTGCGCCGTCGCCGCGAATCCTATTGAGCCACGTTAGGCTAGCGTATACCACCATATAGGTCAATGATGCGATCAACGCCGCTACAATAGTGTGCGCCTGCCAAAAATTGACACCCCACAAGGCAATCGTTGCTGCCAATACCACGACCAGCGGACGCTTGATACCAAACAATATCAACACTGGTACCAACATGATAGCCATGATAACTGTGGCGATATGCCCTGCCATCATGGTGCTGTTGCCACATAACAACTGGTTGGCGCCATCTTTACACACGATTGGTTCCAAGATAACTCGGTCAATTCCCGTTGCCACCAGCCACACCAACAAGCCTGCCGCTGCCGCAGTCAACAACAAACGACCAAACACTGCTGCTCGCATATTAAACAAGTAATCTGATATTTCCTCTTTAAATATAGTTGAGAGAATTTTCATAATATTCTAATATTACACGAAAATTGCCAATAAAGCAAATGTAGATTATGAATATATTTATGCTAACGCTTTATCAGCGGTTTATACCAAATGATTCCGATGCACGCTATCAATAAACCACCCGCGACGTCAAGTGGTGTGTGCACCAGCGCCAATACCCGACCAATCCCCACCAGCAGCGTCAACACTAAACAAACACTCGCTAGTAGCTTATCGCGCGTACCAAACCACACCGCCAAGGTGATCGCCATGGTGAACAACGCGTGGTCCGAAGGAAACCCAGGATTATTCAGATATGCTGCGCCTGGTTCAACGCCCATCAGCTCAAACGGACGCAAGCTTTCCGGCTGATAGAACGTTCCGACCGTCTTGGCTACCACATACGCCGTCAAGCCCGCCATCAACACTCTGGCATATGTCTGATATTTTTTATTATTCGGCACTTTGCACAGCAATGCGTACGCACCAATCAAAACCACGGGTATAACCAAACCGTCTGCCACCAGTTTCACAATTGCTTCCATGCAATCATTGTATCATCCGCCAGCCTGCACATCCAGAGCTTGCAGCACGCCATGTTTTGTAGTACAATCAAATACGCATTGGGGATTGGCCAAGTGGTAAGGCAGCGGGTTCTGGTCCCGTGATCGGGGGTTCGAATCCCTCATCCCCAGCCACATTGAACTACAAAATACATCGTTAGTGCGATGTATTTATTTTTTTGACGTTTTGATGGCGATGCCAAACAGTACCCATAACAGCCCTAGCCACACAAAGTCGATCATACTCGATTCTCGAGATAATATACTGAACAGTATGGAAAT
>CAJPSL010000038.1 GCA_905373315.1 Candidatus Saccharimonadota bacterium | reverse complement strand
TTTTGCCTGATATTGCCATGTGGCCATTCGTTGGGTTGGGCGGTGTTTTTGTAGCTACACGGTTTATAACCTCTTCGGACATCGTCGGCCTTTTGATGACACTCAGTGGAGCGGTAGTTATTTTGAGTGGGCTGTACCTTGTACTATACGCTATTTCCAAAGGTGAGTGGATTGGGTTTGGGGACGTCAAGCTCGGTCTTGGCCTGGCATTATTCTTGGCTGATTGGAAGTTGGCGTTTCTGTGTCTCTTTGCAGCCAATCTCCTTGGTACCCTGATGGTGCTGCCTGGGATGGTACAGGGAACACTAGACCGTAGGGCTAAAGTGCCGTTTGGGCCGCTTTTGATAGTTGGATTTTTACTGACCTGGTTCATTGGTCCAGAAATTATCCGTGGATTATTCCCGCTCATATGATGGCTAAAGAAACCGCTTATGCTATACTAGAAATATGCGACGACAGGGTGGCTTTACTGTAATTGAAGTAACAATGTTTCTAGCAATCTCCGGCACCATGGCGATTGCGTTGTTAGCTGGTATCGGTGTGGCTATTCAGCGCCAACAGTATCGCGACGCTGTCCAATCTTACGCCAATTTTTTAACCGAACAGTACTCAAAGGTTATTAGTATAGAAAACGATCGACAACCGACAGATCCGTGTCCTATTCCGGGAGCTAGTGTCAATGGCTATCGGGGGCAGTCAAACTGCGTGATAGTAGGGCGCTATATCATTGGCGAAGATCAGGGTAGAAGCTTCCGCGTGAAGCTAATTTATGCGTTGCTTGGGGCTGATGGAAAAACCTGGTTATATCGGTCGTCCAATAATAATGTTGCCGAATATCAGACCAACTGGAGCGTAAAAACAGCACTTGTTGAGCCAGCTGGCGGAGGTTTGTCGGTCGCTATGGTTCGCAATCCTGCTACTGGAGAATTGGCAATACGCTCAGATTCACGCACCTATCCAGATGATAAAATTAATGAACTGCTAACGAGTAGTGGCGACGCGACGTATGAAGTTTGTATATATGATGAAAAATGGTTCGCTCCAGAGCGTTTGTCAGTCTTTATTGGTGCGCGTGCTGGATCAAGTGAAGCGTTGACGGTTAAGGGGGCGGGGAATGCGTGCAAAGCGCTGTAAGCATCAGGTTGGTGATACCCTGATTGAGGTCATGTTGGCGACCGCTGTTTTTAGTGCAGTTGCTGTTGGTTGTCTGACAGTGATGAACCGTGGGCTATCCATAGCTCAGCAATCTCTCGAGTCGACACTGGTCCGTCAGCAAATTGACGCACAGGCAGAGATGCTCCGTTTTGTGCACAACAACTCTCATAAAGGGGATGTGACCATGGCTGAGCTGTGGAATAATCTGCCCAAAAAAGATGCGGCAAATGAGATGTTAAGCGTTGATACCTGCCCGGATCACTTTGGTGATGGTGAATTTGCATTGCGTTCACGCAGCGATTCGCTTGGTCGAGTGTCGACGTATATGCCAGCTCAAGTGTATGCTAAACAAGAGGGTGATGTTTCATATGGTATCTCTGTGCAATTGGTGCGCGTGACTGGTGGATCGGCCTATGATGCTTATATTCAAGCTTGTTGGTATGCACCAAGCCAGCCGAGGCCTGTGACAATAGGAACGATTGTGAGGTTATATGCACCAGAGAAGAGCTAATTCAGGATTTACCCTGGTGGAATTGATGCTAGCAATGGCATTTGTATCGGTGCTGTTGCTTTCCGTGGCGATGGTTGCTGTCCAAGCGGGTAAAATATACAACCGCGGTACTGTGATGAAGACAGTCAATCAGTCGGGTAGGACAATTAGCGATGTTATTCGTCGAGATTTTCTGCAAAGTAGCGCTACCAAAATTGTTAACTCAGCCAATCCGATAATTGTGGTTCGTGAATCTGGATCGGTCAGGAGTGGACGCGTGTGCTTGGGACAATATTCGTATGTCTGGAACATGGCTTCGGCGATTGACGACCCAGTAGTACGCCGGAGTGGTAAGGGAGTTGTGCGCTCCAATGGCCAGGCTATTAACTTGGCGCGAGTGCTTGATGAGGATGCTGCTTTGTGTCAATCGACCTCAGATTCATACCCGATGGATATTGAGCCAGAGCGAGTTACCCATTTACTGCGGCCCATTGACGGCACTGATGTTGCCATTGCAGTGCATGATTTTACTGCGTCGCGCGTTACTTCAGCCAATAATTCAGAAGCATTGTACAAAGTATCTTTCACATTGGGGACCAGTGCCGTCGCTGAGTTACAGGACATGGCCTGTAAACCACCAGAAGACAATGAAGCCAACTTCAATTTCTGTGCAATTAATAATTTTGAGATGATAGTGAGGACTAATGGATAAGAGAAGAGAATCAGGGGCGGCATCTTTGTTTGCAGTTATTTTTTCAGCAATGTTATTGACTATTTTAGCGGCTGGATTTGTAAAATTAATGCTCAAAGATCAACAACAAGCCATCAATAACGACTTGTCTCAAAGTGCATACGACGCTGCACTGGCTGGTGTAGAAGATGCCAAGCGCGTGATTCGTGCATGTCAGAAGGGCAATGCTTCGGCATGTGATGCCCTGGAAAAGAAAGATTGCAACAGTGTTCGTCAATCAGCGGTATTGGGAGGTGCTGGCAATGCGCAAGAAACCTTGGTCCAAACCAACAGTTCAAACGGTAGGAAATTCGATCAGGCGTATACCTGTCTGAAGGTTTCTATGGATACTGAAGATTTCTTGTATGTAGGAGCGGAAAATAAGGTGCAATTGGTGCCGTTGCGTGCTCGGGGAGCGTTCGATAAAGTGATAATCGAGTGGTTTAACAAAGAAGACAATGCCAATAAAAACGTGGCGTTGGCCGATGTTCACAATGGCGATATTGGTCTACCAGAAAAGGCTGCTTGGAGTACCCAAGCTCCAGCTGTTTTGCGTGCTCAGGTTATTACACCAGGTAATAATTTCACCATAGATAGCCTAGATTCTTCGTCAGCATCGCAGGCGGTCTTCTTGCGCCCTAACGGTATCGTTTCAGGGGTGCCAGCGGTAGAAAATGTAGTGCACAAGGGTTCATTACGCCGCGCTACTGATACGCCAACGACTCGCAACGAACCAACAGGGGTATTATGTTCTAAGGATTTTGCACATCCTCATGGCCATTCATGTAGAGCTATTATTGAGCTTGATGAGGTGAGCCCAGAGGCCAGCGCAAATGCTTTTCTAGCGATAAATCATCTCTACAGGGGTGCCAATGTTCGTGTGTCCGTCATGAAAGGAACAGAACAGGTCATGCTTTATGGTGCTCAGCCGGCGGTTGACTCGACAGGGAGGGCAAATAATCTGTTCCGTCGTGTAGAAGCGCGCCTCCGACTTGGTGAGGATATATGGTATCCAGCCGGATCTGTGGAAGTATTAAATAACTTGTGTAAGGATTTCTCACTTGCTGGCAATATCGTAGAAGGTGGAGCCTGCGACTCCTAAATCTTACTGAGAAGTATCGCTGTGAAAGCGTTCATGTATGTCTTTTAAGTGTTGGTCAGTGACGTGCGTATACACCTGAGTAGTGGATATACTGCTATGACCCAAGAGTGATTGAACTGAGCGTAAATCAGCGCCATTCATTAACAAGTCCGTAGCAAAACTGTGTCTCATGGTGTGGGGGCTGACGTGTTTAGTTATCCCCGCTAGGCGAGCATAGTGTGATATCATCCGTTGAATACTACGTGCAGATAAGCGACGATAATCGCCTGATGTGGTTGGCTTGGTTGATCGCCTACTGTAGTTGAGAAAAAGAGCAGGCAGGCTATCTTGACGAGCTTGTAGGTAATTTTCGACCTGTTCAGCGGCATGTTGTGAAACAAACACTGGTCGGTCTTTTTGGCCTTTTCCGCGCACCATAAACTCTCGTCGTTTGAGGTTGATGTGATCTCGATTGAGATTGACGAGCTCCGACACACGCAGCCCGCTGGAAAAAAGTAGCTCTATGATTGCTCGGTCGCGCAAACCTTGCTCACTGTCTAGTGGTATATTGTCTATCAGATTAACCACCTCGTCGTATTGTAAAAAAGTCACCTGTTTGCGAACCGTCTTCGGCAAGATGATTTTGTCGGCAGATAATGAGGGGATATCACGCCGCGACAGATAGGTGAGAAAGCCACGCAGCGCAATCAAGTGGTAGCTCTGTGTTAAAATTGACAACTCTTTGCCATCGTTGTCATTTTTATAACGATTTAACCACAGGCGATAGCGCCGAATCATCTCTGATGTAATTTTTACTACTTCTATGTCGCCAGCAAATTCAATGAATCGTTCCAGATATAACGAATAGTTTCGGATGGTATTTTGGCTTCTACCGCCCTCTATCTCTAAATGCTCCAGGAAATCAGTTAGTGCCTCTGATACAAACATAAGCCTATTGTACGGGTATTTAGGCAGTTTATCAAATAATGGCTTTTTGCTATCATAAGACAAATACTAACGAAAGGAGCTACAATGGCAAGTAATGATGGAAAGGTTTTCTGTGGAGTTGAGCGAACACTGATTGTATTCAAACCAGACGCAGTCCAGCGGGGAATTGTGGGGGAAATTTTACAACGCTTTGAGCGAGTTGGTCTAAAGATTATTGGTGTCAAGATGGTATCTCCAGACAGGGAACATTATCAAAAACACTATGAGGGCATTGGCAAATTAGCAACTCGTCGTGGTGAAGAGACCCTCAATATTACACTAGATATGATGATGGATGGTCCAGTGATTGCCATGGTGCTCGAGGGTGTGGAAGCTGTAGCAGTGGTTCGTAAAATTGTTGGCCCAACCGAACCGAAATCTGCTGACATGGGTACAATCCGTGGTGACTACTCACACGTTAGCTTTGGTTATGCCGACTCATGCCGTAAGGGCATTCCAAACCTGATCCATGCCTCTGGCGACTCTGAAGAGGCCGTTCAAGAGATTGCCCACTGGTTTGAAGAGGCAGAATTAGTAAATTATACAACACTGAGTGAAAAATTTACTCGCTAACGTGTGAGTAGTCACCACGGATTGTACCCATG
>CAJPSL010000037.1 GCA_905373315.1 Candidatus Saccharimonadota bacterium | reverse complement strand
ACCTTACAGCTCGGCCATGGCTGCCAGCCACGAGCTTTGTATGTCTGCCATGCTTTCTCGTCTTGCACTGATGGTGGAGCGTCAGAAGCTACCGAATAACCACCAAAGCCTCCCCAGGTGCGCTTGTCAAACTGATACGCGCCATAATAACCGTTTCCGGTGTTTGATGTATAACCTCCTTCACAACTTCTCAACCGTGCCAAGGCCTCAGAAAAACTACCAGAGAAGGTGTTAGCACTCTTGGCGCCCACTAGCTCAACGCGCTTTTTTGGCTCAACGGTCGTAACACTGGCGATGATACGGCGTGAAACCTCCTGGCCATTTCTCATCTCAATCTCATAGGTAACGTTCTTTTTACCCGGTGCGCCAGCTTCTTTGACCTGTTTGAAGCCAGTCTCTCGGTTGGCATCTTTAACCTGCTCAACAGGGACGGCAATTTCTTCTTCAACAGTAACCGTCTGTTTGCCATTACGCCAAACACTGAGGTGCATACCAGCAGTGATAGGTGTTGATCCAGGAACAGACATGCCGTCATCTTTACCGAGCGTTATGTTTTTCTCACGCAACAATTCTCCGACCGTATGAGCCATCGTCCTGACCTCAGTGGTTTTGCCATAAAGCGTCAGTTGTAATGGTGTAGCTCGGTGAATTTTCAAAATAACATCAGCACCGTCCAGTAAAAAGTCGCTTGGAGGTTCGATGGTTGTCTTGTCCTCAGGGTAAACAGTCACGCCCGCAGCCTGTGCTATCAACGGTGTCGTCTGCTGGGCGGTCACCACACGAACTCGGTGCGTACCATCCGCCACTGTTACTGGCCGCGCACGATAGATATTGATGTTATATTTCGTAGACACCAACTGAGTGTCAAGGCTCGGTTCAACGACATCATGCTTTTCATCAACCGAAATATCGGCTGCTTTCAAGGCTTCTTTAACGGTCCCGACAGTAGTGACAATGGATCGTTCTTGACCCCGGTCATGAATCGTTACTACCTTTTCGCCATTTGGAGCAGCCGTATTTGATTCCTGAACCTGATCCCGAGCCAAAGCATTGTCAACAAGCTTCACGCTCGCAATTCCAAAGACAGCAATCGCTACGACTATCATCATTCGAGCTGTACTGTGGTGAATTTTCAGTCCAAATTTCATACTCATAGCGAAAAACGCTCTATTGATTATAGCAGAACTCGCTCATATTGGCAACCGACTAGCACTTTTCTAATCGAGCAAACTCAACATTCAACTTCTTGGTTTTACCGTTTTCAAAAGCTACTACCACTGCTAAACCATCGACTTCTATGACCTCGCCGACGCCAAATTGCGGACTGCGCACCCTATCGCCGACATCCAGACCGATTTCATCACTGTAAAATTCAGGTTCGGGGATAAAACTCGACGAAGCAGGTTTGTCCAATCCACCACTCAGAATTCCCATCTCATCCAAAAAGCGCGACGGCAGATTGTACGCTATTTGTCCAAATTGCGTTCTGGAGCTAGCACAGGTGATAAATAATTCTTGGCGAGCACGAGTGATGCCGACATAACAAAGTCGCCGCTCTTCTTCGACGTCCTCAGCTTTACCGCCGTCGAACACGCGGGAGTGCGGTAATATCCCCTCTTCCAGACCAGTCAGAAATACCACCGGAAACTCCAAACCTTTCGCGGCGTGCAGTGTCATCAGGGTGATTTGCTCGTTCGCTTGATCATCGCTAGCAGACATCAGCGCCATCTCTTCCAAAAATGTCGGCACGTCAACATAGGCTTTAGCCTCAGCCACCAGGACACCCAGGTTTTCCATTCTCTCTTCTGATTGGACACTGCCGTCATTGATGAACATGCCATACCCTGTTTGATCAATAATTTTTTCAATCACGTCAGCTGGCGCCTCGTCAATCGACTTTTGCAAATCACTGAGCAACACCCCGAGCTCATGCAGTGAATGCTTGGCACGTGGCGTCAGCCCCTGCGCCTCGTTCACCGCCAATAACCCATCGATAATAGGCGTCCCTTGCTCATCATTCCACGCCAAAAATTTAGCCACACTCACCGCGCCAATACCTCGTTTTGGCACATTAACGATGCGTGAAAAACTCATCCTGTCGCTCGGCTGATATAGCAGCCGCAGATACGCCAAAACATCCTTGACAACCGCCCGGTCCAAGAACCGCAATCCGCCCACAATTTTGTATGGCAAATAGTTTTGGCGCAGCGCCCGCTCAATTGCGTAACTTTGGGCATTGGTCCGATACAACACAGCGATGTCATCTGGTGAGCGTCCGATACTCAATTGACGACGAATCTCATTGGCAATCACCTGAGCTTCTTCGGCTTCAGAGTACAGCTGCCACAGCTGCGGCTCCGCACCATCGCCACTGTTGGTCCATAGATTTTTGTCAGTCCGATTGACGTTGTGCTGGATGAGACTATTTGCCAAATGCAAAATTGAGCCAGTCGAACGATAATTTTGTTCCAGTTTGATGACTACCGCCCCAGGAAAATCCCGTTCAAAATTGAGAATATTGGTATAGTCAGCGCCACGAAAACTATAGATCGATTGTGCGTCATCACCAACCACTGACAAATTGCGCTCTGGTCCGACCAATAATTTAATCAACGTGTATTGCACCGTGTTGGTGTCTTGATATTCGTCGATCAGAATATGCTGAAATTGCTGCTGCCATTTTTGGCGAATGTCAGGATGCGTCTTGAACAATTCAACAACCTTCAGTAGTAAGTCATCAAAATCAAGGGCCGCCGCCTGACGAAGTGCCTTCTCGTATGCCTGAAATAGCGCAGCGATGCGCTGCTGCACAGGGCTTGATGCTGACGCCGCATACGCCTCCGGATCTATCATGTCATTTTTAGCGTGAGAGATGGCAGCCAGCACCGAACGCGGCTTAATGTCACGGTCGGTCAGACCTTGCGCCTTCATGATTTGCTTGATCAAGCTCAATTGGTCATCTGTGTCATAGATCACAAATCGTTTATCCAGCCCTAGAGCCATCCCATCCATGCGTAATATACGTACACAGATGCTGTGAAATGTCCCCATCCACGGCATAAATCGTCGGTCGTCTGGATTTTCGTGCAACAACACGGCTAGTCGCTGCCTCATCTCTTTGGCAGCCTTGTTCGTAAACGTTACTGCCAAAATATGGCTTGGCCAAACATTCTTCTGTGACACCAGGTATGCTATGCGGTGCGTCAACGTCTTCGTTTTGCCACTACCAGCACCAGCCAAAATCAACAATGGCCCAGATTCATGCTTAACTGCCCGGAGTTGCTCTGGATTCAGTTCCGTCAATATATCCATTTTACTATTGTACCAGCAAGAAGTAATATGCGGCAGCTCCGCCACCCGCACCCAGCAGCAACAAGATCAAAATAATGATAAAGCTCATCACTCCAGATGGTTTCTTCTCTTCGACAGGTTGCGGTTGAGCTGCAGCCGCTTCAAACATTGGAGCAGGCTCTGGTGTCGATGTCTCTGCTGGCTCGTTTGAGCTCATCACTGAGGCTGCTGCTTGCTGCTCAAACGATGGCGCCGATTGAGGAGTATTCTCGCTTTCTACTTCCGCCGCAGGCTGTTCATATCCCACGACACTCTCTTCAGGGGCGTCCGCCTGAGCAGCACTTGATTCATTAGTCAGTGAGTCTAGTTCAGCAACCGTAGCGGCCACTTCTGGCGTTTGCTCTTCTTCAGGAGCTTCACTGTTACCATCAGCCAATTCACCCTCAATCCCCATTTCCAAAGCCATGAGTTCTCGGTCGAGGTCAGAATTCATACCAACCGACTCTTCAGCTGCTACCTCCGAACTTGGCTCAAGACTCAGCCGTGGCTTACTACCAAGGTCATTTTTCTCTGGCGCTGGACGCGCATCATCCGTCGCTTCAGTACCCATCAAGTCTGGGCTAGCCATGGAGACTTCGCCATTCTCATTAGAAGTATTACCGGCGCCATATGAGCCCAATGGACGCTTTTCTATGGTTGCGCTCGCATTGCTCAAAAACGGTGAAGCCAACGATGACGAGGCTGGCTGTTCTGCCGCTGTTTCGCCAAAGCTTGATGTATCTGCCGACTGGTCGGTTGATGACAATGACTGAGAAATAGCATTTGCCAACTCTGTGGTATCTAAGGCCGGCGCTGCCATCTCAGCTGGCGTGTTACTTGACGCTGACTCGTGACCGTCAGACGCATCCATGCGTGGTGCCCGTACTGGATTTACCATTGGATCAGCCACTACCGTATTGGTACGCGTTACCGCTGACGCTGGACGCGCAGTCATGGTAGCCGCACCCATTGACGATGGCGCTACCACGTCCATGACGCGACCAGTGTGCCGTGGAGTAACCGGTGGGGCAAACACTGACTTTTTTTCTGCCTTATCTTCAGCCTCGGGCGCTGGGGTTTTATCAGTAGCCTGATCTGCCACAGCTGCCTCTGATGGCTCCGACTGAGCTGGCTCTTCTATGACAGACTCTGACTGAGTGCCGGTAGCTTCAGGACTGTGAGTAGCTTCTGGTTCAGGTGTGACCTCAGGCTTTGCCTCAGGCGCAATGAAAACATGACCAGATGTTGACACTGGCGCCGTCGGTTCTTCAGCTGGCGTTGACTCCTTAGGCTCATTGCTCTCTGATATAGGCTTAATCTCAGTTTTCTCAACCTCAGCCACAGGAGCAGGAGTAATTGTCTGAGTCTCAGACACAGAAGTCGTCTCAGGTTTTTTATCATCAGCCACGGAAGCTGTTTCGGTCTTTTTGTCATCAGTCACTGGACTATCTGAAGCACGGTCGCTGTCCTGCTGGCGCTGATTCATCAGTGAATTCACCGCCCTGTCCAGTTCCTCAAAGTCAATATCTGTCATTTCCCCTCCCGATTGCTGTTATGTGCTTTTTCTATAATATCGATAAATTGATAGGCGTCCAAACTAGCACCACCAATCAACAAACCATCGATTCCATCAATACGCAAATAGTCACTTGCCTTTTCAACTGTTATACTGCCGCCATACAAGATTCTCACCTCAGTTGAAGCTTTTTTGCCAAACAATTGTTGTATCTGGCGACGAATGGTTTTAATGGCTCGTCGCACATCAGCTGGGTTGGCGCTTTCTCCGGTACCAATTGCCCAGACTGGCTCATAGGCGATCACGATGCGGTCAAACTCATCAGCTGTTACATTC